>JANORU010000317.1:0-2961 GCA_031415475.1 Hyphomicrobium sp. | reverse complement strand
AACAAAACCGAGGCCAGCGCCACGCGCATCCGCCAGCCACCGGAGAATTCGCGGCAGGCGCGCTGCTGGGCGGCCTCGTCAAAGCCAAGTCCGGAGAGAATGGTGGCGGCACGCGCGGGGGCTGAGTGAGCGGCAATGTCGGTCAGCCGGATTTGGATGTCGGCGATGCGGTGGGGATCGGTCGCGATTTCGGCTTCGGACAATAGGCTCGCCCGCTCCGTGTCGGCAGCCAGCACCCAGTCGATCAATGTGTCCGGACCGCCCGGCGCTTCCTGCGTGACATAGCCGATGCGGGCGCCGCGCGCCGTGGTGATGCTGCCGTCGTCGGGGTGGATTTCACCGGCGATCAAGCGCAGCAACGTCGATTTGCCGGCGCCATTGCGGCCAACCAGGCCGACCTTGTGGCCGGTCGGCACGCCGGCCGTGGCGGCTTCGAAGATCGGCTTGCCTTCGATTCTATAGGTGAGGTCGTTGATGTGCAGCATGGCGCTCCGCATAGCCGGAGGCGGGCGGCCTGTCACGCGATGCCGGGCGGCAACGTTGCCGCTACCCCGATTTTTTGACTCTTGGGGCTGGCAGATCGATGGTGGGCCCATGAGAATTCGCGATTCGCGCATCCGGCCGACCTTCGATCTCGAAAGCGTCGAGATCGAGCTGGGACATGCGCCGATTGCCGGCATCGACGAAGCCGGCCGGGGCCCTTGGGCCGGGCCGGTGGTGGCGGCGGCCGTGATTCTCGATTCCAGCAACATTCCGGCGGGCCTCGACGATAGCAAGGCGCTCGACGAAGACGCCCGCGAACTCCTCTATGGCCAGATTACCAAAATGGCCCTCGCATGGGGCGTTGGCATCGCCGACGCCGAGCGGATCGACCGCGATAATATTCTGAACGCGACAATGTGGGCAATGACCGAAGCGGTGAGCGCATTGGCGATCGCGCCACGTCTCGCGCTGATCGACGGCAACAAAGCGCCGGGGCTCGCGTGTGAATGCCGGACGATCGTCAAGGGTGACGCCAAGTGCGTGTCGATTGCCGCCGCGTCGATCATTGCCAAGGTGACGCGCGACCGGATGATGATCGCCTTCGACCGCGAGTATCCCGGTTACGGCTTCGCCCGCCACAAGGGCTACGGCACGCCCGAACACAAGGACGCGATGCAACGCCTCGGCGTATCCGTGCTCCACCGCCGCTCGTTCAAGCCCGTGCAGTTGGCCTTGGGCCTCAGCGACGTGGCGTGAGGTTACTGGGAACGAAAGCCACCGGCATGTGTTAGACACATTGTGATCAGTCCGTTGCCAGTGGCAACTTTTTGATTGTCTCCCTGGCAAGAAAGGCCGTGTTCCATGCGCAGCACCGCGCCACTGGCCGCAGCGTTGATCGTAGTAACAGCCGGCGCCGTTTTTAGCGCAACGAGCCCCAATACCCCTGCCGTCGCTCCGAGCCTTCGCTCGGTGGCGGCGTTTGAGAGTATCATCGACACGAGTGCGCGCTCAGTCGCGCTGTTCGAAGAAGCCGGAGCGGTCATTCAACATCCGCGCTGCGTCAATTGTCATCCGTCCGGCAAACACCCAACGCAAGGCGATGATCTCCATCGCCACCAGCAGAATATCAATCGAGGGGAAGACAATCTCGGGGCCATCGGTGCGCGGTGCTACGCGTGCCACGGTCAGAAAAATTTCGATCCAGGTAAGGTACCGGGACATCCGCTCTGGCATCTCGCGCCGATCGAGATGGCTTGGGCCGGGAAATCGCTCGGTGAAATCTGCGAGCAAATCAAAGATTCGAAACGCAACGGCGGCAAGTCGATAGACGAGATCGTGACCCACATGGCCGAGGATACGTTGGTCGGATGGGCCTGGGCACCCGGCGTGGGACGGACGCCGGCACCCGGCACGCAACAGCAGTTCGGCGACTTGATTAAGGCGTGGTCGGCAAGCGGTGCGGCCTGTCCGGCACCCTAGATAGGGAATTATCGGCCAGACCGAATCCACTGTCATCCACCCCGCGACAAGCGCCGGGTTTTCCTATATTCCCCGGGTCAGCAGGAGTTTGCGTCTGGGGGAGTATCATGGCCGGTGTGCGCGATAGTGTTTCGAGCGCGTTTTACTATGTCCTTGGCCGCAATACCCTGATCGGTATCGCCTCGCTGATGCTGTTGCTGCTGTCGGGCTATGCCACCTGGCACGGCATGCGCGACTTTATCGTCGGCGTATCCTCGACCTCAGCCCAATCGGGCGACGGCATGTCGATCTCCAACGACGTGCTCGTCATCGGCGTCGTGGTCGCCCTCACCTTCCTGATGTGGCTCGCATTGCGCGAGACGTTCGGCGCCAAGCGCAAGCTGAGCGATCGCCTCGTGATGGGCGTGATGTATCTGTTCCTCGCCATGTGGTCGATCGGCTTCGGGTATGGATTCTGGTGGAGCCTGATTTCCGGCGAGGAAGCCACCCGCACCGGCTTGGCCGGATTGCAGGAAGACGCGCGCGATGCCTCGACGATCGTTGCCGCCCGGCTCGACGCCGTCCGTTCGCAACTCGACAACGTTGTCACCTGGTCGGAAAGCCAGATGGCGCGCGAAGAAACGAGCGGCGGCAGTTGCGGCACGGCTTCGGGCGCCGGACGCGGACCGCTCTACAATGCGCGGCGCGGCGTAAAGGATTCCATCACGACGTTGCGCGATGGCATGACGCGGGCGTGGTTGGAGCCGGTGCAGAAGGACGTCGAGTTGTTGCGTCAGACGGCCGCCTCGCTCGAAGGCACAACCGTCGAGCAGCGCCAGAAAGCATTTGAAACCAAGGCCTCCGAAATTCGCGGCAAGGCGCGGAACATCGCGGCGCGTTCGAATGAACTCGGCAAGTCGACGGCGGCGGAAATGCGGGCGCTTGCCGACAGCGTATCCGTCCAGCCCGGCAAGTCCGGCTTCTCCTGCTACGATCCGACACTCGCCCAGCGGCTGCTGC
>JANORU010000316.1:0-2769 GCA_031415475.1 Hyphomicrobium sp. | reverse complement strand
CCCAATTTTCGAACTTCTGTGTTGCCCTTCTCATCCGATCCGAGCGGAACATCGTCGCGCGGCAGGTTTGGAATGACCTCCAGCGCCGCTTTGATGTCAGCGTCGAGGTTCCTCTCGTCCTCTTCGCCCTTGGCAATCGTGTCCTTGAGGCTTGCAACTTCGGCCATCAGCTTGCTGGCCGTCGCCTCGTCCTTGGCACCCTTGGCCTTGCCGATATCCTTCGACACCGCGTTGCGGCGCGCCTGCGCGTCCTGCAGCGTCGTCAGCAGCGCACGGCGGTCGTCGTCGAGCACCACAAGACTTGCCGCCGTCGGCGTCTTCAACCCACGCCGCGTCATCGCCGCATCGAAGGCGCTTGCGTTGTCTCTGATCCATTTGATGTCGTGCATGCAGGGGCTCTCAGTATATTGGATTTTGTGTGCTCATAGAACCAACCGGCGGCAAGGTCCAGCATCGTTTGTGACGTATGTAATTGCTTGACATACTGTAAAGTTATAACTTACAATTGCTTGTCTCTAAATGTGAAGGCCGCCATGATACGTTCTTTCCGTAGCCGAGCTTTGAGACGGCTGTGGGAAAAAGGGGAAGTGAAGCAGCTCCCGGCCGAACGGTTGGAACGAATACGACTCTTCCTCGATAAGCTGGACGCCGCCGCTGAACCGGAAGCACTGAACACACCGGGCGCCGGTTTCCATAGACTTTCCGGGAACAACAAAGGCCGATATGCAATATCGGTTTCCGCGAACTGGCGAATAACCTTTGCGTTCCAGGGTGAGGACGCGATTGAGATCGACTTTGAAGACTATCATTAGTGCAGGAATAAAAGTTATGGCTGATCGTCCCAAGCGATTTCCGCACCGATGCCCGTCGCATCCGGGAGCGTATCTTCGCGAAATCGTAATTCCGGCATTGCCAATGTCAAAAACCGAGTTTGCCAAAGCACTCGGCATTTCACGGCAGGGTCTCTACGATCTCCTCGCCGAGAAACAGCCCGTCACACCTTTGATGGCGGTGCGGTTGGGCTTGGTATTCAATCACTCGCCGGCATCCTGGCTCAACATGCAGACCGCCTACGATCTCTGGCACGCCGAACGCAAAATCGACAAAACCAAGGTGAAGCCGCTCAAACTGGCGAGCTAGACGCCGCACTATCCTCAGCCGGCGCGGCCTTCTCGACCCGGGCAACGGCCAGGATTGACAGCTCATAGAGCAGCACCGTTGGCGCGGCCATGATCACCATGCTGAGGGCGTCGGGTGGCGTCAGAATGGCAGCCACCGCGAAGATGCCGACAATGGCGAACCGCCGGCCCTTGCGAAGCGCCGCTGCCGTGACGATCCCGGCGCGCGCTAAGAGCGTCAACACCACCGGCAACTGGAAGCAGATGCCGAAGCCGAAAATCAGCGTCATGATCAGCGACAGATATTCCGACACCTTCGGCATCAGTTCGATGCTGGCCGCGCCCTCCGAACTCGACGCCGCCGCAAGGCCAATCGAGAACTTAATCAGCACCGGCATGGCGATGAAGTAAACGACGGCCGCCCCCAGCAGGAAGAAAAACGGCGTCGTGATCAAATACGGTAAAAACGCCTGCTTCTCGTTTTTGTAGAGGCCGGGTGCTGCAAACTTGTAAATCTGCGTCGCGATCACCGGAAACGACAGAAACGCCGCGCCGAACATGGCGAGCTTCAAATGCGTGAAAATCTGCTCAAGAAAATGGGTTGCGATGAGGCGGACATGATCGCTGCCCGACACCCAGACATAGGGCCAGACAAGGATCTGGTAGATGTGGCTGGCGACCGTGAAGCACAGAAGGAACATGACGAGAAACGCCGCCACCGCCCAGATCAGCCGTTGCCGGAGCTCGATCAGATGCTCCAACAGCGGCGCCTTGGTGGCGTCGATGTCCTCGTCTCCGTTTCGCGCCGTGCGCTCCTGCATGGCGATCACGCTCCCGGCTTTGCGGCTGGCGCTGGCAGCTCGACCGGCTCCCCGGTCGAGAGATCGATCGCCGGTTGCTGTTCGATGGCCGCCTTGACGCCACCGACCTCGCTGTCGATGGCCGCGACTTCGCGATTGGCCGCCTGTTCGGCGTCGCGCACCGTGCGCTGGATATCGTCGCGCACGCCGTCGAGCTCTTTCCGCAGGTTGTCCATTTCCGCTTCACGCATGGCGTCTTCGAAATGGCGCTTGAATTCGTTCGCCTGGCGGCGCACCGCGCCGGCATAACGGCCGAGCGTGTTAAAAAATACCGGCAGATCCTTCGGGCCGACGAAAATCAACGTCACCACGGCCAGGATCAGAAGCTCGCTCCAGCTGATTTCAAACATCTGCTGTCCTGCCGCTCACTATCGGGCGACCCAATCACATGACGACTGTCTGTGTCAGCCCGACCGGGTCTGATCGCGGCGCGCGGTATCGGCCTTGCCGGCCTCGTTGTCGATCACGCGCGGTGAGCCGGTCTCGGCCGTCTCGTCTTCGGTCATGCCCTTTTTGAAACTCTTGATGCCTTTGGCGACATCGCCCATCAGCGTCGAAATCTTGCCGCTGCCGAACAGCAGGACGACGACAAGCAACAACAAGAGAAGGTGAGTGGTACTGAGGCCCATTGGGGTCAAACTCCTTAGCCCGATCTATTCGCCATGGATGTGGCCGCCATCGCACGAGCGCGAGACGATCCACGTCATCGGATGGCGAAGAGCATAGCTTTGCCTACGGTCGAGCCATCCGATGACGTGGGCGACCGCGGGCGTGCGACCCGACGGGCGGGC
>JANORU010000315.1:0-2791 GCA_031415475.1 Hyphomicrobium sp. | reverse complement strand
CGGCGGACTGATCGCCGGTGCCGCGCTGATCATTGTGATGCGCCGGCCGGGCGTGCCGCTGTTCGATCAGAACCTTGGCCGGGCCTAAGTGGCTCACCGTACGCCGCCAATAGTGCCGCCATTCTGAACGGCGTTAATTGTCACATTTTCGTCCAATTGACTTGCGTCCGGGTGACTCTTAAGCTCTTTTTCGCACTTGCGAAGCGGACTCTCCCGTTGAGGGTGCAAGGGTTGCCGCTGCAGGAGCACTCATGGGGAGTGCGCTGCAACATCGGGCACCGCCTAAACCGCGATGACATCGACCAAGCTCTCGGGAGCACTTCCAGTATGAAAATACTCGTCGCGGTGAAACGCGTCGTCGATTACGCCGTCAAAATCCGCGTCAAGTCGGACGGCACCGGCATCGAACTGGCCAACGTCAAGATGTCGATGAATCCGTTCGACGAGATCGCCGTCGAAGAAGCGGTGCGCCTGAAGGAAAAAGGCACGGCGAGCGAAGTCGTCGTCGTGTCAGTTGGACCGGCGAAATGCCAGGAGACGATACGGACCGCACTCGCCATCGGCGCCGACCGCGGCATCCTGATCGAAACACCCGAGGCCGCGATCATCGAACCGCTGACCGTCGCCAAACTGCTCAAGGCGTTGGCCGAGACGGAAAAGCCCGGTCTGATCGTGCTCGGCAAGCAAGCAATTGATGACGACTGCAATCAGACAGGCCAGATGCTCGCGGCCCTACTTGGATGGCCGCAAGGTACGTTCGCGTCGAAAGTCGCGCCGGCCGACGGCTCGATATCCGTGACGCGCGAAGTCGACGGCGGTCTTGAAACCGTCAAGCTCAACATGCCGGCCGTCGTGACCACCGACTTGCGCTTGAACGAGCCGCGCTACCCTTCGCTGCCGAATATCATGAAGGCGAAAAAGAAGCCGCTCGACGTCAAGAAGCCGGAAGACCTCGGCGTTGATATCACGCCTCGCCTGCAAGTTCTGAAAACAACCGAACCGCCGCAGCGCAGTGGCGGCGTCAAAGTTGCCGACGTTGCCGAACTCGTCGCCAAACTCAAGTCCGCGGGAGTTCTGTAAATGGCCATTCTCATTCTCGCCGAACATACCAACAGCGCGCGGTCCGGCGCGACCGCCAAAGCGGTCTCGGCTGCCAAAGGCATCGGCGGCGACATTCATGTGCTCGTTGCCGGCCACAACTGCGATGCCGCCGCGAGCGAAGCCGCCAAGATCGATGGCGTCGCCAAGGTTCTGAAATGCGACAGCCCGCATCTCGCCAACGCGCTCGCCGAGGAAACGTCGGCGCTCGTTGCGTCGCTCATGAACGGCTACGATACGCTGATCGCGCCGGCTACCGCATCCGGCAAGAACGTTCTGCCGCGCGTCGCGGCGATGTTGGACGTTATGCAGATCTCCGACATCACCAAGGTTCTCGGCGCCGACACCTTCGAGCGGCCGATCTATGCTGGCAACGCCATTCAGACGGTCAAGTCGGCGGAAGCCAAAAAGGTGATCACGGTTCGCACGGCGGCGTTCCAGGCGGCCGGCAATTCCGGCGCCGCACCGGTTGAAAGCGTCAGCGCACCGCCAGCGAAGGGGATTTCGGCGTTCGAGAGTGCCGAACTTTCGAAGTCCGACCGGCCGGAATTGACAGCTGCAAAGATCATCATTTCCGGTGGCCGCGGTCTCGGCAACGGCGAGAATTTCAAGACTTACATCGAGCCGATTGCCGATCGGCTAGGCGCCGCCATGGGCGCATCGCGCGCCGCGGTCGATGCCGGCTTCGTGCCCAACGATCTGCAGGTCGGCCAGACCGGCAAGGTGGTGGCGCCGGACCTCTACCTCGCGGTCGGCATTTCCGGCGCCATCCAGCATCTCGCCGGCATGAAAGATTCCAAGGTCATCGTCGCAATCAACAAGGACGGCGAAGCGCCGATCTTCCAGGTGGCGGACTACGGATTGGTGGCAGACCTGTTTACGGCTCTGCCGGAACTCGACGCTGAACTGAAAAAGGCCGGACATTGAGTTCGGCCCAGTTACGCGAAAAAAGAAGGACGCTTGATATGGACGTTGCAGTCCGTGCGGGTAGCAAAGCCCAAGAAGCGGCAGGCTCGGGGCTTCAAATCAAGACCGTCGGTGTCATCGGCGCCGGCCAGATGGGATCGGGAATTGCCCACGTGGTGGCGCTCGGCGGCTACGATGTGCTGCTGAACGACGTCAAAGCCGAGGCAATCGATGCGGCCATCACGTCGATCGGCCAGAACATGTTCCGCCAGGTGGTCAAGGGCATCATCAAGGATGCCGACATGCAGGCGGCGCTGAAGCGCATTCGCCCGGCGGCCAGCAAGGCCGATCTCGGCGCGTCCGATCTCATCATCGAGGCGGCGACCGAAGACGAGGAAATCAAGCGGCGCATCTTTGCCGAAGTCTGTCCAAGTCTCAGAAAAGATGCCCTGCTCGCGACCAATACGTCGTCGATCTCGATTACGCGGCTTGCCGCTTCAACCGACCGGCCCGAGCATTTCATCGGCATGCACTTCATGAACCCCGTGCCGCGCATGGAGCTTGTGGAGCTGATCCGCGGCATTGCGACGGAAGAGAAAGTCTTCGCGACCGCCCGGCGGTTCGTCGAAAGCCTCGGCAAGAAAACCGCGGTGGCCGAAGACTTCCCAGCCTTCATCGTCAACCGCATCCTGCTGCCGATGATCAACGAAGCCGTCTACACGCTCTATGAAGGTGTCGGTTCGGTCGAAGGGCGGACAGCGCGCGGGCGCGGTCCGCGGCGCGTTCG
>JANORU010000314.1:0-2822 GCA_031415475.1 Hyphomicrobium sp. | reverse complement strand
TGTCATCCTCGGATTTATTCCACGGCTGTCCGGTTTAATTTTCTGGACGAAGTGCATGGCGTTGATTCTTCTGTGCTTCGAAAGCTTCCCGGCTTTTCGGACACGGAAAGGATCGAACACCATGCGACATCACAATAGCCTGTTTCATCATCTGTTGCAGTTCGTGCCTTGGGGCCGGTTCGAAGCTCTTGTGGACCGGCACGGCGCTGATGTCCGTGTCCGGCGGCTTTCGGCCAAGAGCCAGTTCGTGGCCCTGCTTCACGCGCAGCTGTCGGGCGCTTCGAGCCTGCGCGAGATCGAGACAACGCTGTCGAGCCACAGGCACCGTCTCTATCACTTGGGCGCCCGCGTTCCGGCCCGCTCGACGCTGGCCGATGCCAACGCCAAGCGGCCGGCAGACCTGTATGCCGATCTGTTCACCGCCACCCTTGCGACGGCGCATCGGGGTCTGAGGCGCGCCAGCCGCGATGCCGTTCATCTGATCGACGCGAGCAGCATCCGGCTTGCTAACGCGTGCCGCGGGTGGGCCGACTACGAAGCGCACGGCGCGCTCGTGAAGCTCCATCTGGACTACGATCCCATCACCGGGATCCCGGCGCACTTCGAGATTACACCGGCCCGTGTCAACGACATCACCCAAGCCAGAGCATTGTCGATCGAGCCCGGCGCGACCTACGTGTTTGACCTTGGTTATTATGACTTTTCCTGGTGGTCGGTACTTCATAACTCTGGCTGCCGCTTTGTTACCCGGCTCAAAACGCACACCCGTCCCCGGCTCATCGAAGAACGGTCCATTGAAGCCGGTGGCCCGGTTCGAGCCGACAGGACGGTCGCCATCGATACCCGTTTGAAATCGGTGCGCGGAGCGCGCCATCCCCTCGCCGGCATTCCATTGCGAGAGGTCGTGGTCATCATCGAGACCGGAAAAACGCTGCGGCTGCTCACCAACGACCTCAACGCTCCAGCCGCAGAGATTGCAGACCTTTATAAAATGCGCTGGCGCATCGAACTGTTCTTCCGGTGGATCAAGCAGCATCTCAAAATCAAGCGCTTCATCGGCACCAGCGAGAACGCCATACGCACACAGATCGCGATAGCGCTCATTGCCTATCTGCTGCTCAGGATTGCCCACCACACTCAGAAAGTCCCGATCAGTCTGCTCACTTTCGCGCGCCTCGTCAGGACCAATCTGATGCACAGGAGGCCCTTGCACGACCTCGATAAGCCACCCCCGCCCGTACCATCCGATCCACGACAACAGGTACTCGCCCTATGCTGAACCGGACAGCCGTGGATTTATTCCGAGGACCCAGGCCTCAACAATCTCGGAGCAAGCGGTGGACTGGTTCCTCGCAACAAGTGCGCGGATGACATTTTGGGGGAGGCGTGTGCGGCGAACAACGTCGACACCTCACTGCCCACCACCCCCTACTCCGCCGACTTGCCGTCCGCCGGTGCCGCGCTCTGGCGCGCCGCATAATTGGCCGCCGCCTTGGCGATGTTACCTTTGGCGTCGAGCATGAACATCGACTGCGATTGCGCGCCATCGAACCGGAGAATATTTGAATTTTGAGTTCGCACCCTTGACCCACCCTACAAGTGAATTCGATTTCGACCCATCCTACTTACTACGGGACCGTCACGCACCGGCCAGACCGATTAGGTCCGGCCAGTGCGCAATGGTTTTGGTCAGCGGATGAATTTCGTGTTGCCGACCTTGCTGACGTTGACGGGGCCGCCGTAACGCACCACCCGAACTTGGGCGGCCGTCGCAGCGCGCGGTTCTTGATGCTGGACCGTGAACGGTACGGCGCTCTTGGGCAGATAGCGGATCACCGTGTGCGCCTGCGCCTGGCCGGCGAAAGACGCGATCGCAAGCGTGAGAGCTGCAACAGCGGTTTTGGTTGTCGTTTTCATGGCGGTAGTCCTTCTCAATCGAGAGTTCAGGTTTCGATCGCCTCGCGAGGATTCCTGAGGTGCCAGTCGCGCTCAGTGGCGCGGGTTAAGGCAACTTGGATCGCAAGCCGTTCGTGGATGAAGAATTTCAGGGTGCGCGTGGCACGCGCTCGCAATCACACGACCGAAATTGGCCGCACGTCTTGCGCTGCGTCGCTTAAAGCGACGCGTGAGCCGTCAAGCTCGGGGCGGTGGCGATGGCGGCCGGATGGACAGCGATGCCAGGGTTAGTCCGTCGCGAAATTCCACAACCATATGACCCGGCGTGAACAGGCCGCCAATTGTTGCCAGCGTGCTGCACGAAGTCGAGCATTGGCTGGCACAGCCAACCGATGTCTGGCATTGCGGCATTGCTCCGCAGTCGGTCATAGCGCTGTGGCACGGGCAATCGGCCGTTGCATCTGTCATTTCTGAGGTCATGCTGCACGACTTCGCCATTGCCATGCTGGCAACCGGCGCGAACGCGACGGTAACGGCAACAAGGCAGGCCAGTAATGTGCGAATTTGGATCATAGTGTTGAGTTCGGACGTGCCGTCGAATTGGTTACCGGCCATTTCACGATTTATAAGATTCGGGTGCCCGTGTTGCGCCGCAAAAAGTAACGTTCTCCGCCCCGGGAGGACGGACTTGGCGGCCGCCGGCAGCCCCAACTTTTTTTGCGCAGTGATGTAACCGAAGCCTCTGTTGGTGCGGATTGGGATTAGCAGGGAGCTCAGATGATAGCCGATGAACCTGAGTTGAGACGGTTGATGATCGCGAGCCAGTCGGGGGACGCTGCGGCCTATCGTAAACTTCTCGATTACCTGAGCCGGTATCTGCGCAGCTACTACAAGGCGAAGCTACGCAATTTCGGTCGCAGCGCTGC
>JANORU010000313.1:0-3834 GCA_031415475.1 Hyphomicrobium sp. | reverse complement strand
TGGCGCGGCCATCCCGTGAGCGGGCACGGCCGTAAGGCGCATGAGCCACTCGCAAGGCAGCGCGCCTCATGACGCCCTACAAGGGTGCCTTTTTTATGCGGGCTACGGGCTTGAATACGAGGGTCGATCCCAGATGGCACGTTGGGCGTAACGTGTTCCATTAGATCGATTTTTTGCCTGCGGTCGCAATCGTCCGATACGGTCCGTCAGACGCCTGACGTGATGGGCCAGAGCCGTGGAGGCTGACCCTCCACGCTCATCGTCAGAGGCCGATTGTACCTGTATCGAGTTGGAAGCTGATGGCAGATCGGCTATCGAAGCAGGAGCGGTCTTTCATCAGTACAAGGGCATGGCATGGCAGTTCGATTTCCGGTGGCGCATCTTATCATGTGGCGTTCGAGGCTTACTGCCATCGCAACGCTTTCTGCCATCGCCGCGCTGACAGCGCCGACTGGCGATGCCCGTGCGAGAGAGGCGCGTCCGGCGCCCCCCGCTGAGCAAACTGCGCCGCGCGATGCGGGCGAGCCGATCATGGCGATCGTGTCGATCAAGACCCAGGAAGTTACATTCTACGACGCCGACGGTTGGATCCATCGCGCGCCGGTGTCGACAGGCGTCAAGGGACGCGAGACGCCGGCTGGTGTCTTCGCCATTCTCGAGAAGAACGCGGACCACCGCTCGAACCTCTATGACGATGCAAGAATGCCCCACATGCAGCGTCTGACCTGGAACGGCATCGCGCTGCACGGTGGCCCGCTACCGGGCTATGCCGCCTCGCACGGCTGCGTGCGAATGCCATATGGCTTTGCGGAGTCGCTGTTCGACAAGACGCGGATCGGGATGCGGGTGATCATCTCGCCTGACGCCGCGGCTTCGGCCGAATTTTCTCACGCGGCACTGTTCGTGCCGAACGCGGAGACTGTCGCGGCTGCCCCGGCGCGTGCCGAGACGCTCGAGCGCGAGGCCGCGGAGGCCGCCAAGACGGCCGATGAGACCAAGAAGGCAGCCGCGACAGCGGCGCGCGAGGAGGCATCGCTTAAGGCGTCACTGCGCAAGCTGGAAAGGATCAAGTCCAGAGCCGACGCCGAGCTCACTTCCACCACCAAGGCGCTCGCTGCCGCAAAGACGGACCAGGCCGAGGAGCGTGCGGAGGATCGGACGCTCAGGGCCGCTGCCAAGAGCGAGGAAGCGGGGACCAAGCTCGACACCGCGAGAGCCGATGCGCAGTCAAAGCTCGATGCCGCCGGTGCCGCAAATGAGGCCGCCAAAGCGGCCGCGGCCAGGAAGGTCGACACCGCCAAAGCGGCGAACGAAGCGAAGCTCGCGCTCGAGCCGGTCTCGGTCTACATCAGCCGGGCAACGCAGAAACTGTATGTGCGACGGACCACGCGTAAGCCATGGGCGGACGGCGGCGAGGTGTTCGATGCCACGATCGAAGTTCCGGTCACGATCCGCCATCCTGACCAGCCGATCGGCACGCATGTGTTCACGGCGATGGCCCGCAACGACGCGGGCCTGCGCTGGACTGCGGTGACGATCGACGGCGGGGACGACGCCAAGAACGCGCTCGACCGCATCACCATCCCGCAGGACGTGCTCGATCGCATCGCGCCGACCACACTGCCGCGCTCATCGATCATCGTCTCGGACGAGCCGCTGAGCCGCGAGACCAACTATCGCACTGAGTTCATTGCGGTGTTGAGCAACCAGCCCCAGGGCGGCTTCAAAACGCGCCGGCCGACGGTCAATGTCCCCGTCGCAACCATCACCCCATGGAACAACGGCGGCTTCTTCAGCTTCTTCGACCAGCCCAGCCCGCCACGGCCTACCGGCAAAGCACAACGGCGAAACAGCAAACAGCAGGTGCAAAAGGGGTTGTGGTGGTAAGTGACAGCACGCAGTTCGTTGGGGATATGTCCGCTCGGGGTCTGGCGTCAAAAGCGATCAGCTAAGCCCCGAGGAGCCAATCATATCGAGTGTTCCGTGATGGCGGGCGACCCCCAACTCATCACTACTATACTTGTGATAGCTCTCGATCCGCGGTGGCGCGACAATCCCGTGAGCGGGCACGGCCGTGGGGCGCATGAGCCTCGCGGCACGCGAGGCGTAATGCGCCGCATGGAGTCAGACTCGATTCCGAGGATTTTTCTCGCACCCCATCGCGAGCCGGAACTCTGACCCTTCGGCGCATTACGGCGGGCAAGGCTGCGCGCCTCATGACGCCCGACTAGGGGTCATCTTTATGCGGGCGCTACGGCGCAGTTGCAAGTTGCCCGGCTTCCTCGATTTGCGGCGCGTCCAGTTTCCAGCCCTTGATCAACCCATAGATCGCCGGGATGACAATCAAGGTCAGCAACGTCGATGAGACCCTGCCGCCGATCATCGGCAACTCGATGCGTTGCATGACTTCCTAGCCGGTACCCGTGCTCCACATGATGGGCAGCAGGCCGGCCATGATGGCAACCACGGTCATCATTTTTGGCCGCACGCGCTCCACCGCGCCGAACATGATGGAGTCGTACAGATCGGCGCGGGTCAAGGCCCGGCCTTCGCGCGCGCGTCTGGCCTTCACTTCTTCGAGTGCATGGTCGAGATAGATCAGCATGACGACGCCGGTCTCGGCGGCGACGCCTGCCAGTGCGATGAAGCCGACGGCGACGGCCACCGACATGTTGAACCCGAGCCACCACATCAGCCAGAATCCCCCGACCAGAGAAAACGGCAGCGACAGCATGACGATCAGCGTCTCGGTGAGCCGTCCGAAGTTGAGGTAGAGCAGCAGGAAGATGATCATCAGCGTGACGGGAACCACCAGCTTGAGCCGCGCCTCGGCCCGTTCGAGGTATTCAAATTGGCCGCTCCAGACGAGGTACGTGCCGGCCGGTAGTTTGACTTGGTCCATCACCGCCTTCTTGGCGTCGGCGACATAGCCGCCAAGATCGCGATCGCGGATGTCGACAAAGATATAGGTCGCGAGCTTGGCGTTCTCGGTGCGGATGCTGGTGGCACCCTGCGTCAGTTTAATATCCGCCACTTCGCCGAGCGGAACGGTGCCGCTGTTTGGCAGCGAGACCAGAACTTCCTTGGCAATCGCTTGTGGATCGGACCGCAGGTCGCGCGGATAGCGGATCGCGACCGTATAGCGCTCGCGGCCTTCAACCGTCGTCGTAATCGGCTCAGCGCCGAGCGCCATCGCCACCACGTCTTGCACATCCGACACCATCAGCCCGTAGCGGGCGAGCCGGTCGCGGTTCGGCAGAATTTCGAGATAGTAGCCGCCCACAACCCGCTCGGCGTAGGCGCTGGCGGTGCCGGGAACGCCCTTGAGTACGCTCTCGACCTCGCGCGCGACCTTCTCCATGGCTGTCAGATCTTTGCCGATGACCTTGATGCCGACGGGTGTGCGGATGCCGGTCGCCAACATGTCGATGCGGGCCTTGATTGGCATGGTCCAGGCATTGGAGACGCCGGGGAATTGCAGCGCCTTGTCCATTTCCTGGATGAGACCGTCCACGGTCAGCCCCGGCCGCCATTCTTCCTTGGGCTTCAGGTTGACGACCGTTTCAAACATTTCGATTGGCGCCGGATCGGTCGCCGTTTGCGCCCGGCCGGCCTTGCCGAAAACCGACGCAACCTCGGGGAACGTGCGGATGATACGGTCCTGGGTCTGCAGCAACTCGGCAGATTTCGTGACTGACAGACCCGGCAGAGTTGTCGGCATGTACAGCAGCGTGCCTTCGTTGAGATTGGGCATGAACTCACTGCCGACTTGGGTCATTGGCCAAACCGATACCGCGAGGATGGCGGCCGCGAGCGCGATGGTCAGGCCCTTGG
>JANORU010000312.1:0-1939 GCA_031415475.1 Hyphomicrobium sp. | reverse complement strand
GAGCAGGGCATGAAGTTCTTTCCGCTGATCTTCACGCTGTTCATCTTCATTCTCGCGCTCAACATGCTGGGAATGATCCCGGGCTTCTTCACGGTGACGAGCCAGCTTTGGGTGACCGCAGCGCTCGCCCTTATCGTCTTCACGACGGTTCTGGTCGTCGGCTTTGCCAAGAACGGCTTCGGCTTCCTGAAGTTGTTCGTGCCGGACGGCGTGCCGATGGCCATTCTGCCGGTCGTCACGATCATCGAAATCATCTCGTTCTTTTCCCGCCCCCTGAGCCATTCGGTGCGCTTGTTCGCCAACATGCTGGCCGGCCACATCACGCTCAAGGTGTTCGGCGGTTTCGTCATCATGTTGCTGGGTGCAGCCGGCGCCTACAAGGCGCTGGCGCCGTTGCCGCTGCTGATGGCGACGGCGCTGACCGCCCTCGAATTCCTTGTCGCTTTCCTGCAGGCCTACGTCTTCACGATGTTGACCTGCATGTACCTCAACGATGCGCTTCATCCCGGTCACTGAGACAGGGCCGAGCCTCGCACCGCCACTGTTCGTCAATCAAAGGAGAACTTCTATGGATCCCGCTTCTGCCAAGTTCATCGGTGCCGGCCTTGCCGCTATCGGAACTGGCGCTGCCGCCATCGGCGTCGGCAACCTGTTCGGCCAGTTCCTGCAGGGCGCGCTGCGCAATCCGTCGGCTGCTGACGGCCAGTTCGGCCGCCTGATTTTCGGCTTCGCGGTGACCGAAGCACTCGGCATCTTCGCGCTGCTGATCGCCTTCCTGCTGCTCTTCACCTGATGCGACCTGAGATCACGGGCCGGCGTTTTGGCGCGATTTGCGCCAACCCCGGCCCGTGGGCTCACCGCTAGGGTGTTTTCGCTTCAAGTTGAATCGCTCAAACACCCTAGCCTATTGCTTTGACGTGCTTCTAATCGGAAAACCGCTACGCACTTTTCCGGAAGCACTCTAGTAGAATTTTCCGACGACAGGTTTTGGATTCCGACCATGGCCAACGAAGCCGCCGCACCGGCCGTACCCCACGCCGTACCGGCCGACACAAAAGCTGCCGAGCCGGTGACGGCCGCCCCGGCCGCCGCCGACCCGCATGCGACCGGCACCGCCGTCGGCCACGACGCCGGCGCCAAGAAGGTTTTCCCGCCGCTCGATCCCGCCACCATGGGACCCCAGCTCGTCTGGCTGGCGATCACGCTGACGGCGCTCTATCTGCTGCTCTCGCGCATGGTTCTGCCGCGCATCGGCGGCATCATCGAAGAACGCAAGACGCGCATTCAACGCGATATCGAAGCCGCCAACCGCCTCAAGGGCGACACCGACAAGGCGTTGCAGACCTATGAGAAGGCGCTGGCCGACGCTCGAGGCAACGCCTCGACCATCGCACGTGATACCCGCGACCGGCTGACCGCCGAGACCGACAAGGAACGGGCGGCCATCGAAGCGCAGAATGCCAAGAATTTGGCTGCAGCCGAAGCCCGCATCGCCGCCAATAAGCAGAAGGCGTTGGCGAGCGTCGGCGAAATCGCCTCCGATACCGCCAGCGCGATCGTCAAACAGTTGATCGGCCAGGACGTCTCAGCCGACGACATCAGAAGCGCCCTCAAGCCGGTCGCAGGGGAGTGATCGACACCATGTTCAATCCGCAAGATCCCCTGTTCTGGACACTCATTGCCTTCATTCTGTTCTTCGCCATCCTGGTCGTGAAGAAAGTGCCGGCGGCGATCGCCAAGTCACTCGACGACCGGGCCGACGGCATCAAGAAGGACCTCGACGATGCGCGCAAGATGCGCGAGGAAGCCCAGGAGCTGCTCGCCGACTATCAGCGCCGCAGCCGCGAAGCCGAG
Organism: Hyphomicrobium sp.; assembly: GCA_031415475.1. GTDB lineage: Bacteria > Pseudomonadota > Alphaproteobacteria > Rhizobiales > Hyphomicrobiaceae > JAGVSR01. The sequence goes on along the minus strand of JANORU010000312.1, from coordinate 85 downwards.
GAAGAAGCCAAGGACATCATCGCCCGCGCCAAGAGCGATGCCGAGGCGCTCGCCGCCGACACCCGCAAATCGCTGGCTGAATCGC
>JANORU010000311.1:0-8698 GCA_031415475.1 Hyphomicrobium sp. | reverse complement strand
AACCTCAGCCACGGCTTCGGCGGCAGGCTGATCGCTTGAAACCACCACCCGCTCGATCTTGGGTTCGCTCGAGGTGGCCGCATGACGCGGGCGCCGCCGTTCCGGTTCGGGAGCGGGCTCGGATGCGATCGGTTCGGGTGCCGCAGTCAAACGCGGCATCACGGTCGGTTCTGGCACGTACGCGGGCTCAGACCGCGGTCTGAAATCGTTTTCAACCGAGCTCGGCTCCGGCCGCTCGACAGCGACGAGGTCCTGCTCGAACTCGGCGGCTAGGTTGCCCCCGCCGTCGCCCTCGGCACCATCGCGTGTCTCCGGCTGGCTGCCATTGCGCTCGCCCCGTTCCCCGCGACCGCGCCGTCCACCGCGCCGGCCCCGGCGCCGCCGGCCGCCACGGCCGTCGTCCCGGCTGCCGTCGCCGCGGGCGTTACGCGGCGACTGGCCCTCTTCGGCGCCGTCCGTATCGTTGCCAGTGTAGGGCGCTTCCGTATTGGATCGGACCGGGCTGTCGCCGTCGAAGCGGTCGGCGGTTACGCCGTCCGAATGATGGTCGCCTTCGCCGCCGGCATAAGGTTGCTCGCCGCGGCCGTCTTGGCCGCCACGGAAATCTGGCCGGGAACTGCGTTCAGCCCCGCGATCGCCGCGTTCACCGCCACGCTGGCCGCGCTTGCGGCGGCGTTTGCGGCCGTTGCCGTCGCCGCTTTCGCGATCCCGATCACGGTCGCCCCTGTCACGGTCTCGATCCGTTGCCGACCCGCGTTGGACGTCGCGCCCGCTGTCTGCCGGTTCATGACCGATGTGATCGCCGGCGTCGTGTTCGTGCTCGCTCTCGCTCGCCTCCGCTTCGGTCTCGCCCTCAAAGCCCCAATCCATATTGACGGCGCTGCGGTCCGGCCGGCGGGCGGTTTCGACCCGGCCGGCGACCTTGTCGACGGTGAAGTTAGCGCCCTGCAACTTGTCGCTGGCCTGAACGGCGATGGTGATGCCGTTGCGGCGCTCCATTTCGGCGATGTAGGGCCGCTTGTTGTTGAGTATGTAGAGTGCGACCTGGGCGGTCGTGGTGGCGACCAGCGACGACGGATGGCCGGCAATGAGCGAATCTTCCAGGCCGCGCAGGACAGCAAGCGCTACGCTTTCAGTCGAGCGGATGATGCCGGTACCTTGACAATGCGGGCACTGCGTCGTCGAGCCTTCGAGCACGCCGGTTCTGAGCCGCTGGCGGGACATTTCCATCAAGCCGAAGTGGCTGATGTGGCCAAGTTGAATGCGGGCGCGATCAAAGCGCAGCGCATCTTTCAGGCGTCGCTCGACAGCCCGGTTGTTGCGCTTCTCCTCCATGTCGATGAAGTCGATAACAATAAGACCGGCAAGGTCGCGCAGCTTCAACTGGCGGGCGACTTCGTCGGACGCCTCGAGATTGGTCTGGAGTGCAGTCTCTTCGATCGAGAACTCGCGGGTCGATTTGCCGGAGTTGACGTCGACGGCGACCAGCGCCTCGGTCTGGTTGATGACGATGTAGCCGCCCGAGCGCAGCGTCACGTACGGGCTGAACATGGCGTTCAACTGCCGTTCGATGCCGTGCTTGGTGAACAGGGGCTCGCCGTCGGCGTGCAGGATGACGTTCTTGGCGTGGCTCGGCATGAGCATAGCCATGAACTCGCGGGCTTCGCGATGGGCGGGTTCACCGGCCACCACGATTTCCTCGACGTCCTTGTTATAAAGGTCGCGGATTGACCGCTTGATCAGGTCACCTTCTTCATAGACAAGGCTCGGCGCCGTCGACAGCAGTGTCAGATCGCGGACGCTTTCCCACAGTCGCAGCAGGTATTCGAAGTCGCGTTTTATTTCCTGCTTGGTCCGGGCTGCACCCGCTGTGCGGATGATGAGGCCCATGCCTTCCGGCACTTCGAGTTCGTTGGCAATCGCCTTCAGACGCTTGCGATCCTGCGGATTGGTGATCTTGCGCGAAATGCCGCCGCCGCGCGCGGTATTCGGCATCAGCACGGTGTAACGGCCGGCAAGCGACAGGTAGGTGGTGAGTGCTGCACCTTTGTTGCCGCGCTCTTCCTTGACGACTTGGACGAGAATGATCTGGCGGCGCTTGATGACCTCTTGGATCTTGTAGCTGCGCGGGCGGCGGCGAGGCCGCGACGGCAGCTCCTCGAGCGCGTCTTCGGCGCCGGTCTGGACAACCGCTTCCGCCTCAGCCGCTGTCGCCGGGACGACCTCAAGCCCCTCATTGTCGTTGAGGCCGATTTCGTGCGGTGCGTCGGCTGCGTCGGCCGGCGGCATGTCGCCATTGGCCGACAGATCCGATAGTTGGTCATCGCTCTCATACGTGGGCTCGAACCCACCGATGTCTTCCGGTTCGGGACGGTGTTCGGTGATGCGGGGTTCGGAGAGGCCGGCATCTTCGGCTTGCGTACGGTGGTCGCCATCGCCCTCGTCGTCGTGGGCCTCGACGTCGCCGGAGTCTTCGTCCTGCCGGTCTTCGTCGCCCAGCTCGTCGCCGGCCGGCTCATCGCCGAATTCGGAGGTTGCCCGCGCTTGGGCCGGGGCATGACGCTGGCGGCGGCGCGCCATGCGCTCGGCATGGGCGTCGGCGGCGGCTTCCTCAGCGGCTTCGGCGGCGGCTTCCTCGTCAAGCAGCGCCTGCCGGTCGGCGACCGGGATTTGATAGTAGTCGGGATGGATTTCGTTGAAGGCCAGGAAGCCGTGACGATTGCCGCCGTAATCGACAAAGGCCGCTTGCAGTGACGGCTCTACGCGCGTCACCTTGGCGAGATAGATGTTGCCTCTGAGAAGTTTGCGTGCCGAGCTTTCGTAGTCGAATTCCTCTACCCGGCCTTGGCGTAGAACGACGACCCGGGTCTCCTCGGGGTGCGTCGCATCGATAAGCATCTTGTTGTTGGACATTCTGATCTTTCCTCGGTGCGCCGGGCCGGCCGCCTCCGAGGCTCGTATCGAAACCCTCTATGGGCGACACGCCTAGCCTCGGCGCACTCATTGGTGGAGATGGTTGGATGGATGGGGTTGTTGGTGCGGGCGCGCCATCCCTTCGGCACCGGAAAACCGGTACGCCGAGCGCTCTCGGCCCTTGCGGGCGCGGAGATCTTGCAAGGAATAGTGCGTACGTTGGGCATAGTTCGCTTCGTTCGGGGATCCAGCGCCGGCCTGAACGGACGAGCTGGAAATCCGGGTTGACGGTGCAGGCGAAACCCGGCCGGCGACGGCGCGAGGCGTCTGCGGGAGAAGTCCGCTGGGATCGGCAAGGCCGATTAGACCGGCGAACCGGCCCGGTACAGCAAGGCGTGGACCTTGGCCCGGGAAACACGTTTTGCCGTTGTGGCCCGCTCCTAGGGGGCCGGCTCAGCGGCATCCTGAACAGTGTTAATCCACGTGTTCAGATGCATTCGAGGCAAAAAAGCCGGGGCCATGAGCGCGCACAATGCAACTCGGACTGGGTGGCAAAAGCCATCACCAACGAATTGCCGGGCAAGCGCGCCACACGATTAGAGGCCTACGCCGCGAATACACTAGAAGCTTAACGGCTTCGAGGCGGTCCTGGCAAGCGGGACTTGAACGTCGAAAGACGAATTGACCTGCCCGGACGCCACCAGCGTTGTCCGAAGAACACCACTATTCGGTTAACGCGGTTGAACAGCTGCGATTTTCCTTTAGGTCTGTGGCACGGGCGAAGGGGAGAGTAATGGGAATTGGCGGCGTCACCAGTGGCCGGTTGGCTTGGGCAGGGTGTGTCTGGCTCGCCTGCACGGTCGCCGTCGCCACGGCGCCGGTCGCTGCGCCCTTGACGTCCCTCGAAGGTTTTGATCAGCAACCTAAGGGTGTCGCCTTTGTTTTAGCTGGCACGAACTCTGAAACGAACTCTGGCACAAGCCCTGGCAAACCGGCCGCTGCCGACGCCATCGGGGTTGACCTCACCGGCACGGCCAAGTCGACCAAGTTCGTTTTAACACTCTCCAAGGGCGTGACGGCCGAGGTCTATACGCTGGCCGAACCCTACCGCGTGATTGTCGACCTTCCCGACGTATCGTTTCGCCTGCCCGATGGCGCTGGGCGCACAGGCAATGGCCTGATCGAAGCCTTCCGCTACGGTCTGTTCGCCGAAGGCAAGGCGCGCGTCGTGCTCGACACCAAGGGCCCTGTCAGAATTGCCAAGGCCGAGATGGCGGCAACCAAAGCCGGCGTCGATCTGATACTCGAAGTCGTGCCGATCGATGCAAGCGCGTTTGGCTCGGGCACTGGCGCTCCCAAGGCCAAGGAACAGGCTGAAAAAGCGGCCGAAAAAGACGAGCCCGTAGCCCGCCCAAGCAATCGCGGTAGGCCGGTTGTGATGATCGATCCGGGTCATGGCGGGGTCGATCCCGGTGCCGTCGGCGTCGATAATCTCTATGAAAAATCAATAGTTCTGGCCGTCGCCCGTCAGCTCAAAGCCAAGCTTGTCGCCAGCGGCCGTTACGATGTCGTGACCACCCGCAATCGCGATGTCTTTGTGTCACTGGATCAGCGTTTGAAGCTGTCGCGCCAGGCGTCCGCCGATCTGTTCATATCGATCCACGCCGACTCGATTGAACAGGTCGACCTCGCCCAGAATATTCACGGTGCCACGGTCTACACCCTGTCGGAACGCGCGTCCGACGCCCGTGCCCGGGCAATGGCCGAGAAGGAAAACGCTTCCGACCTGCTGGCCGGGCTTTCAGTTGCCGAAGGCGAAGGCAACGATCAGGTCAAAAGCATTCTGATCGATCTGATGAAACGGGAAACGGCCAACTTTTCAACCGAGTTTTCCCGCCTGCTCGTCGGCAGCATGAAGTCGCGCATTTCCTTGTCGCGCGACCCGCAGCGCTCGGCAGCGTTCAAGGTTTTGAAACAGAGCCATGCCCCTTCGGTGCTCATTGAATTGGGCTACGTCAGCAACATCGACGAGGCCCGCCGGATGGCCTCGCCCGAGTGGCAGGGCAGCGTTGCCGCCTCGATTGCCAAAGCGGTCGATACCTTTTTCTCCAAGCGGGCCGCGGGCGGCCCTTAATAAGCTCAGCCAGGTGGCCAATCCGCCCCGCAACTGCTCAGGTTGTGGGCAGGGCGGCGGATGTCGTCAAAAAGCCTGCAACTCTTAACGATAGTGTGGAGATATCAGCTATTCACGGGCCCCTAACAATCGGCCGCTTCTCCACGACGACGTGCTGCCACAATCCATGGTAATGTGCCGCTTCGTAGAGTGATTGCTGCGGTGCGGTACGTGGTCTAAGGATCACGCAAATTTCTGGCCCGCAAATTTCTGGTCCAAAGGTACATGCGACCCGTTCCGATTCTCCCACCGCCGCAAGAACCGAGGCGCAAGCGTCCTCGCCGCAAAAGCTTGTTGCTGAGCTTCCTCGGCTGGAGCTTCGCCGCGTTCGTCGTCGTGTTCGTGGGGGCGTCGGCCGGCGTTGGCTTCCTGCTGTGGCGGGCTTCGAAGGATTTGCCGGACTACGAAAGCCTCGCCAAGTACGAGCCGCCGGTCATGACCCGCTTTCATGCCCACGACGGGTCGCTGATTGCGGAGTACGCCCGCGAACGGCGAATCTTCGTGCCGATCAGTGTGATCCCCAAGCGCGTGATCGCCGCGTTCCTGTCGGCCGAAGACAGCCGGTTCTACGAGCACGGTGGCATCGACTTACAGGGCGTTGCGCGAGCAGCCGTCGTCTACCTTGAAACCAAGTTGAAAAAGTCCGGCGGCATTCAGGGCGCGTCGACCATTACCCAGCAGGTCGCCAAGAACTTCCTGTTGTCGAGCGAGCGCACCTTCGACCGCAAGATCAAGGAAGCGATCCTGGCGATCCGCATCGAGCGGGCCTACACCAAGGACAAGATTCTCGAACTCTATCTGAACGAAATCTATCTCGGCATCGGCGCCTATGGCGTCGCCGCTGCGAGCCTCAATTACTTCAACAAAGAACTCAAGGACCTGTCGATCGAAGAGGTCGCCTATCTCGCCGCCCTGCCGAAAGCGCCCAACAACTACCACCCGTTCAAGCACAAGGACGCGGCGTTGAAGCGGCGCAACTGGATCATCGGCGAAATGCGCGACAACGGCTACATCAAGGCCGATGAAGCCGATGCCGCCAAAGCCAAGCCGCTGACGGTCAACTTCCGACCCGGTGGCGCGCACATTTTTGCCGCCGAGTATTTCGCCGAGGAAGTGCGCCGCTCGATCCACGCCCAGTATGGCGAGGAGAAACTCTATGCCGGCGGGCTTTCGGTTAGAACCACACTTGATCCCAAGCTGCAGGAACACGCGCGCTTGGCGCTCATCAATGGGCTCGTCGAATTTGACCGCGATCAGGGTTGGCGCGGGCCCGTCTCCAAGATCGACATTGCCGGCGATTGGGGCGTGCCGCTCGGCGCCATCGACATTCCCGCCGACATTTTGCCATGGCGCCTCGGCGTCGTGCTGTCGGCTGAAAAGACCAAGGCGGTCGTCGGCTTGCGTCCGATCCGTCAGCAAGACAACACGCTCGCCAAGGAACGCGAGGCGGTTGAGATTACGTTCGATGAAGTCAAATGGGCCAAGGGTCTGACGACCAAGACGGCGCCAAAAGCTGTCACCGAAATCCTCGCGCCGGGCGATGTCATCTACATTGCGCCCAAGGACCTGCGCAAACTCGACGGTGTCTGGTCGCTGATGCAGATACCGGAAGTTGGCGGCGGGCTCGTTGCCATGGACCCGCACACCGGCCGAGTGCTGGCGGTAGCGGGCGGGTTCTCATTCGCCATGAGCCAGTTCGATCGCGCCATCCAGGCCAAGCGCCAGCCCGGCTCGTCGTTCAAGCCGATCGTTTACGCCGCGGCCCTAGACAACGGCTACAAGCCGACCTCGATTGTGCTCGATGCACCGATCGAAATCGAGCAGGGGCCAGGTCAGGAGATCTGGAAGCCTGAGAACTACGACAAGGAAAAATCATTCGGCCCGACCACGCTGCGGATCGGCGTCGAGAAATCGCGCAACCAGATGACGGTCCGGCTCGCTCAAGATATGGGCATGCCGCTGATCACCGAATACGCCCGCCGGTTCGGCATCTACGACGATCTGCTGCCCGTGCTTTCGATGTCGCTCGGCGCCGGTGAGACGACGCTGCTGCGCATGGCGACCGCCTATTGCATGCTGGCCAACGGCGGCAAGTATGTGCGCGCAACGATGATCGACCGGATTCAGGATCGCTGGGGCAAATCGGTCTGGAAGCATGATGCGCGCGAATGCACCGGCTGCAAGTCCGACTCTTGGCAAAACCAGGACGAGCCGGAAGTTGCCGACGACAGAAAGCAGATCATCGACCCGCACACCGCCTATCAGGTCACGTCGATCCTGGAAGGCGTCGTCCAGCGCGGCACGGCAACGGTGCTCAAGTCATTGAACAAACCGATCGCCGGCAAGACCGGGACGACCAACGAAGAAAAAGACACCTGGTTCATTGGCTACACGCCCGATCTCGTGGTCGGCGTTTTCATGGGCTACGACACGCCGCGGCCGATGGGCAAAGGCAACACCGGCGGCGCGATTGCCGCTCCCGTGTTCGGCGATTTCATGAAACGCGCCTTTGCCGATGCTCCGGCCGTGCCGTTCCGCCAGCCGCCCGGCATCAAGCTGGTGCGCGTCAGCCTGAAGACCGGCCTCAGAGGCGGACCGGGCGACCCGCAGACCATCATGGAAGCGTTCAAGCCGAACGAAGAACCCGACGATGCGTACTCGGTCATCGGTTTCGCCGGTGCGGGTGACAGCGGTGGTGCAACTTCGGGCGACGCCTACAATGGCGGCGGCACGTGGGGACCGGCAGCCCCCGAAGCGCCGCCCGGCAATGCACCGGCTCAAGTCACGCGGCCACAAAGCGGCGCCTGGTAGTCTTGTCAGGGAACGGTTGCGCGGAGATTGTGCCGCGCAGATCGACGGTCCGTCCACGTTTACTTCTCCACCGGTCGCGACTATATCCCGGCCAGTCTGTTTCGGTTCAGTCCCATTCAAAGCCATGCGGGAGGCTCTCATGCGTGCCGAGGCGCAAAAGCGCGTCGCATCGATCCAGGAAGCGTTGACGCTTCTGAGGAGGTATCTTTGACCCGGACCGCGCAGAAGAGCGGCTTGGCGAACTGAACCGCCGCGCCGAAGATCCAGGCCTGTGGTCGAAACCCGCCGAAGCCCAGAAAGTCATGCGCCAGCGCCAGATGCTGGAGCGCACGCTCGGCGACTTCAAGAGCATGGAGCGCGACCTCGACGATTGTCTGACGCTGATCGAGCTCGGCGAAGCCGAAGGCGATACCGCCAGCGTCGCTGAAGGCGAGACGCATCTCGAGCGGCTCGATCACGATGTTCAGCGCAAGAGCGTCGAAGCGCTGCTGTCGGGTGAAGCCGACGGCATGAACACTTATCTTGAAGTCCACGCCGGCGCCGGCGGCACCGAAAGCCAGGATTGGGCATCGATGCTACTGCGCATGTACATGCGCTGGGGCGAGCGGCGCGGCTACAAGGTCAAGCTGATCGACGAGAGCGCGGGCGAAGAAGCCGGCATCAAATCGGCAACTTTGGAAATTGAAGGCGAGAACGCGTTCGGCTGGCTGAAGACGGAAGCAGGCGTACACCGGCTGGTCCGCATCTCGCCATTCGACTCGAATGCGCGCCGCCACACGAGCTTCGCGTCCGTCACGGTCT
>JANORU010000310.1:0-14526 GCA_031415475.1 Hyphomicrobium sp. | reverse complement strand
CCACTGGCTTATTCTGCACGGCCGCTATACGTGCAAAGCGCAAAAGCCGCTGTGCGCCGCCTGCCTGATCCGCGACCTGTGCCGTTTTAAAGAGAAGACCGCATGACGCCCTGGATTCGTCTCGCCGCCGCTCTCACTGTGGCTCTGCTCGCACCTGCCGCTGCGGCCGAGGTTGCCGGGGACCCGCCTGTCACTGCTGGCGAAATCAAGGACGGTAAGCTCCCGCACTACGTGGTCCGCGTGTCCGGCGACGCCACCTATGGCAGTAAAATTATCCACGGGCCGCATCTCCTGATCGAGAATGTGCGCATGACCGGTAGTCTCGATATCTACGCCAGCGAGCCGCTCGTCATGCATCGCGTGACGATGGAGGTCGATCAGAGCCGGGCCTGGGCCGTGCACACCAGACCCGGGGCCGGGCGATTTACATTCATTCAGTCTCAGATTGTTGCCGCCAAAGATGCGCCGCCCGGCGCGCGCGTCGACGTCGGGCTGCTCCTGCGCGCCGATGGCGTGCACATCGAACGTGCCAACATCTCTGCCAGCGCCGATGCGATCCATTTCGATGCCGAGGATCAGGCGGTCAGCGACAGCGTGATCGATGGCCTCGTCTCCAAACCCGGCGATCACAACGACGCTATCCAAATCGCGCCGCAGGCCCGCAACATTCGCATCTTCAACAACCGCATCACCAATCCGCACCGGCAAACGAGTTGCATCTATAACAGCGGCAGCGATGTCGAGATCACGGGCAACACCTTCGCGGGCGGCGGCTGGGTGATTTACGGCGGCGCCAGCAGTAAGGCCAAAAATATACCGGACGCTGAAAACGTCCGCGTCACGACCAACGTCTTCTCACGCGCGGTGTTTAAGAAATCCGGCCATTTCGGCCCCGTCGCCTACTGGAGCAACGCGAAGGGCAACGTTTGGCACAACAATCGGTTTGACGACGGCAAACCGGTGCTGACGGGAAAATAGCTCAAATCCCATCCATCCGCACGGCGATGCCGGCCGCTGCCATGTGCCGCTTGGCTTCGCCGATGCTGTGCGTTCCGAAGTGGAAAATCGAAGCGGCGAGCACTGCGCTGGCGCCGCCTTTGATGACGCCCTCAACCAGATGATCGAGGTTGCCGACGCCGCCCGACGCGATGACGGGCACACTCACGGCATCGGAGATCGCCCGCGTCAGATCAAGATCAAAACCGGCCTTGGTACCGTCGCGGTCCATTGAGGTGAGGAGAATTTCGCCGGCTCCCAACGCCACCACTTCGCGGGCATAACCAATCGCATCGAGCCCGGTCGGCTTGCGGCCGCCGTGGGTGAAAATTTCCCAGCGGGCTGGCTCGCCAAGTCCTGAGACCTTCTTGGCGTCAATCGCGACGACGATGCACTGGGCGCCGAACTTTTTAGCGCCTTCGCGCACGAACTCCCGGCGGGTCACGGCCGCCGTATTGATCGACACTTTGTCGGCGCCGGCCTCCAAGAGCTTGCGAATATCCTCAACCACGCGCACGCCGCCGCCGACGGTCAGCGGCATGAAGCACCGTTCAGCCGTGCGTTCTACAATGTCGAAGATCGTGTCTCGATTTTCGTGGCTCGCCGTGATGTCGAGAAAGCAAAGCTCGTCGGCGCCGGCCGCGTCATAAGCCGCAGCCGCCTCGACCGGATCGCCGGCGTCGATCAGGTCGACGAAGTTCACACCTTTGACGACGCGGCCGTCCTTCACGTCCAGACAGGGAATTATGCGTGTTTTGAGGGTCATAGCGGTTGGATAGCGTGCTCTCGGCATGACCGTCCAGTCTTGCCTAATAAATTCTTAAAAAAAGAGTGATCCGAACTTCTAGGCCTGCCGTTTTGGTCCGATAGCCGGAAGAACAGTCGTCGCCGCAGCCTCAAAACTGTGTGCACCGCAACATAGCCGGCCACGCCGTTGGAACGAACTGACGGAACGAAAACGGACGACGAAGTGTGAGGCTCGACTGCCAATTAGGACTTTTGAATAGCGACATGAATTGAGTGACGTCACGTTGTTGGGGGAAGTTCGGTATGCGCAAGGCACTGGTGTCGAACGTCGATCGGGAGTCAAGTTGCTCGGATTGGACTCCTCCAAAAGAACTTGAAGAGCAATTTCCCGGAATTCTATCGTCAAATTACGGGACCTCTAAGCCGCTCGATCTTCTTGAGAAGCTTATTGAGGGCAGCGTCATTCCGCGCTTGGTGCTGGATCACCGGCGATCGCTGGTCGGCTCGGCCAGAGCGGCGGCAGATGCCACCGCAGCCCGGCTCGCCGCATCAGTCGACGAATTCGCGGAACTAGTGGTCAACCGCGACGCAGAATCATCGTCTGCCTACATTGAAGCCATGCGGGCGCAGGGCATAACGCTCGAAGCCCTGTTTCAAGACCTCCTCGCCCCAGCGGCACGGCGGCTCGGCGTCCTCTGGGAAGAAGACATCAACGACTTTATGGATGTCAGCCGCGGGCTCGCCCACCTGTCGCACATCCTGCACGACTACAGCTCGGAGTTCTCGGCCGAAGCCAGAGTGCCGATTTCCAACCGGCGCGCGCTTCTGATGCCAATGCCCGGTGAGCAGCACACATTCGGAATTTCAATGGTTGGAGAGTACTTCAAGCGTGCCGGCTGGCGCGTCTGGGGCGGCCCTCCTCGAAACATCGATGACATTCTGGAACTGGTCGATGGACAGTGGTTCGATATGGTTGGGCTGTCGATCAGCGCCGTGCGCGAACCACAGAAAATTGCCTCCCAGATAAGCCAGACCCGTAAGTCGTCGCACAACAAGAACATTACCGTTTTGATCGGCGGTTCCACGTTCCTCGATCAGCCAGACCTGGTCGGAGCCCTCGGCGCCGACGCAACGGCCTCCGACGGCCACCAAGCCGTCCGCCAAGTGTCCGATCTCATAGGCCCCAGACGCCAGTCCAAGTGATGTGTTGCGGCGGAGTTGCCGAGGCCCCAAAGGGACCTGTACGGTTAACTGCGCCGCAACTCGCGACCGGGCACGCCAAAGTGGCGCACGCGCTGTCACATCCCTGAAACACAACTCATGTTTCTTGCCTCGCAATGAGGAAAGACGCGGAGCAGGGGCCCGTGAACGCGGACCACACCGAGCCGAAACGGTACCGGACGGTGTTCTTGTCCGATGTGCATCTCGGCACTCGAAATGCGCAAGCTGATGCCTTGCTGGACTTTCTGAAAGAGACCGAAGCAGACACTTGGTATCTGGTCGGCGACATTATCGACTTCTGGAAAGTGCGGCGCGGTCCCCATTGGCCGCAATCCCACAACGACGTCCTGCAGAAGTTACTGCGCAAGGCTCGCAAGGGCGCGCGCGTCGTCTTCATTCCCGGAAACCATGACGAAGGCCTACGCGACTATTGCGGCCAGTCGTTCGGCGGCATCGATATTGAGCGCGAGTCCATTCACACCCGCGCCGACGGCCGCCGGTATGTCGTCATGCACGGCGACGAATTCGACGTCATTGTGCGCTATGCCCGCTGGCTCGCATTCCTCGGCGACCGGTCTTACGAACTGGCACTGGCCTGCAACGCGCCGCTCAATTGGATCCGCCGAAAGTTCGGGCTCGGTCACTGGTCTTTGTCGGCATTCCTCAAATATCGCGTCAAAACGGCCGTCAATTTTATCGGCGAGTTCGAAGACTCACTTGCGGAAGCAGCACGGCGCAAGGATGCAGATGGCGTCATTTGCGGCCACATCCACCACGCTGCGGATCGCATGGTTGGTGACATTCATTATCTGAACTGCGGCGACTGGGTCGAGAGCTGCACGGCAATCGTCGAAACCGATGCTGGCGACATGAGCATTGTGCGCTGGAACGAGCGCAAGGCTCAGCCGGACAATCCGCAGCCGCTCGCTCACAAAATCCAGGTTGCCGCCTAGATGAGAATCTTAGTGGCAACCGATGCTTGGCTTCCACAGATCAACGGCGTCATCCGCACTTACTGCAGGATTGAGGAAGAAGCTGGAAAGCTCGGCGGAACGCTGGAATTTCTGACACCTGGAGAATTTCGCAACTTCGCCTGCCCGTTCTATCCGGAGGTCAGATTGGCGCTGGCGGCCAAGCACAATGTGGCCCGGAAAATTGACGCCCTGAAGCCCGACCACATTCACATTGCCACTGAAGGCCCGATCGGCTGGGCGACGCGGCGTTATTGTCTGGATCGTGGCCGGCCGTTCACGACCAGTTACCACACCAAGTTTCCGGAATACTCCTCCGCCATCCTCGGCCTGCCATCGTCGCTCGCCTACCGCTATGTCCGAAACTTTCACAAGCCGAGCGCCGGTGTGATGGTCGCCACACCTTCACTTGCATCGGAATTGAGCCAACGCGGCTTCATTCGACTCGTGCCGTGGACACGCGGGGTCGATATGGAACTCTTCCGGCCGCGTCCCGACCGGCTGTTCGGTAGTGACCGCCCGGTGTTTCTTTACGCTGGCCGAGTGTCGCGCGAGAAAAACCTCGAAGCCTTTCTCGATGCCGAGCTCCCGGGATTGAAAGTTGTCATCGGCGAAGGCCCGCACCTCGCCACCTTGAAACGCAGATATCCAACCGCCGTCTTCACCGGCTACAAAACGGGCGACGATCTTGCCCGCCACTACGCTTCCGCCGATGTCTTTGTATTTCCGAGCACCACCGACACGTTCGGGCTGGTCCTGCTCGAAGCCATGGCATGCGGTGTCCCCGTTGCAGCTTTTCCGGTCACTGGACCGATCGACATCGTCGAGAACGGCAAGAGCGGCATGCTCGATTGGGATCTCGCTAAGGCCGCGACCGCCGCCTTGAACTTGGACCGGTCCGAGGCGATCGCACGCGCACAACAATTCAGCTGGCAACGTGCCGCGCAGATGTTTCTCGACAACATTCGCGACGCCAATACTCGCGCCGCACGCGAACGCAATTCGTCACCAGGACCGAGCCGGCGCGGATTTCCCGACCACGCCGGACCCTTTCCAAAACTGGAGATCATGACCTATGACTGACATCAATGCCGCCGCGAGTTGCGAAGTCTCGAGACGGCGCAACATAGCGCTGGTCGGCGCGGCCGTGCATCGCCATCGCTTGTTCTCGAAATCCGGGATGAGCGAGCGCGCTTTCACCTTCGCGTTCTCGACGCTGGTCTATCCGCAAATCTGGGAAGATCCGGTTGTGGATGCCGAGGCGTTGGCACTCGAGCCCGATCACCACGTGGTCACGATCGCATCTGGCGGCTGCAATATCCTGTCGTACCTCACTGTTGCTCCGGTCAAGATCACAGCGGTCGATCTCAATACCGCGCACGTCGCGCTTAACCGCTTGAAACTTGCCTGCACGCAGTATTTACCCGATCACAAAGCATTCTATCAATTCTTCGGCGATGCAAATACACGCGAAAATATCCGGCTCTACGATGACCTGATCAAGCACCGGCTCGACCCCGAAGTGCAGGCCTATTGGAATGGCCGTGAAGTCAGCGGGCGACGGCGCATTGAGCGGTTCGCACGGGGTTTCTACCGCTACGGCTTGCTCGGTCGCTTTATCGCGACAGGCCACGGACTTGCCAAACTGCTCGGCGGCAATCCGCGCGCCATGCTCAAAGCCCGCACGCTTGCGGAGCAGCGGCAAATCTATGATCGCGAATTGAAACCACTGTTCGCCAAGCCGATGGTACGCCGGATTCTCGACCAAAGATCCGCCCTCTTCGGTCTCGGCATTCCGCCGGCGCAATACGATGCTCTTTCGGGCGGGCGGCCGATGCACGAAGTCGTCGAGGAGCGGCTGGAAAAGCTCGCCTGCGATACGCCGCTCTCCGAAAACTATTTCGCCTGGCAGGCGTTCAATCGCGGCTACGCGAGCGGAGGCGAGGGCCCGGTTCCGCCCTATCTCGAAGCTCGGCATTTCGAAACGCTGCGCGCCAATGCCCGGCGCGTCGAGATCCGCCACCAGTCCTATACCGACTATCTGGCGAGCCTGCCGGCCGCCAGCGCCGACCGCTACGTTCTGCTTGACGCCCAGGATTGGATGGCAGATGCCGACCTGACAGAGCTCTGGCAGGAAATCACCCGCACCTCACGCCCCGGCGCGCGCGTCATTTTCCGAACGGCAGGCATCGAAACCATTCTGCCCGGCCGTGTGCCGCACGCCATCTTGAGTCAGTGGGACTATCAATCCGAAACGTCCACGACGCTCGGCGCCAAGGATCGCTCGGCGATCTACGGCGGCTTTCACCTCTACATCAAGGCGGCCTGACATGCAGAGACTTGCACCTGCCGATGACGCGGTCCGTATGGACCGCCACTACAAGTACCAGCGCTTCATCTACGACAGCACGCGCACGCACTATCTTATTGGGCGAAAGCATTTGATCTGCCAGCTGGCGCCGCGCCCGGGTCAAGCCGTCCTGGAGATCGGCTGCGGCACCGCCTGGAATCTCGCGCGGACGGCTCGCAGTTACCCCAAGGCCAAGCTCTACGGCCTCGACGTCTCGAACGCCATGTTGGCAACAGCACGATCCTCGTTGAAGCGGAAGGGGCTGCTGGAACGCGTCACGCTCGGACAAGGCGACGCGACCAATTTCGATGCCAGTGCTGTGCTCGGCCGCAATCAGTTCGACCGTGTGTTCTTTTCATATGCCCTATCGATGATCCCCAATTGGGAAATGGCGCTCGACCATGCTTGCACATTCGTTGCCCCCGGCGGCGAACTGCACATCGTCGATTTCGGCCAGTGCGGCGGGCTTCCAGCCGGCTTCAAGTCGGCGCTGTTCGCGTTCCTTCGCCACTACGACGTGACGCCGCGCGCCAATATGGACGCCATCGTCGCCAATGTCGCCGCCGCCAACGGCATGACAGCGACGGTCACGCGTTTGCACCGCGGATACACTGACTACGCCGTGCTCAAACGCACCTGAACGGCTAAGCTACCGGACGCTCGACCCCGGTCGGCGGCGGGCCGAGCTGATCGAGCACGCCGTACTCGGCCTCGGTGAAGACGCGCGAGCGGGTCAGGAATCGCACGCCCTCGGGCGCCTCGACCGAGAAGCCCGATCCGCGTCCCGGCACGACATCGATGATCAGATGCGTCTGCTGCCAATACTCGAACTGCGCCTTGCCCATATAGAACGGCTGGCCGGCAATCTCGCCCATGTAGACGTCTTGTGCGCCAACCTTGAACTCGCCGCGCGGATAGCACATCGGCGCCGAACCGTCGCAGCAGCCGCCTGATTGATGGAACAGCAGCGGACCGTGGATCACCTGAAGCCTGGCAATCAAGGCTTCGCTCGCTGGAGTGGCGGACACGCGCGTGACGGCTTCGGCCATCAAATTTGCCTTCGAATGATTGGGGCCGGACGTTTCCGACCGGCCCCCCATATTGTCTTTAGAAGAAGCCCAGAGCATTTGGGCTGTAGCTGACCAACATATTCTTGGTCTGCTGATAATGGTCGAGCATCATCTTGTGGTTTTCGCGGCCGATGCCCGACTGCTTGTAGCCACCGAATGCGGCGTGCGCCGGATAGAGGTGGTAGCAGTTGGTCCAGACGCGGCCGGCCTGGATTTCCCGGCCG
This sequence comes from Hyphomicrobium sp., assembly GCA_031415475.1. Classification (GTDB taxonomy): domain Bacteria; phylum Pseudomonadota; class Alphaproteobacteria; order Rhizobiales; family Hyphomicrobiaceae; genus JAGVSR01. Next base: position 6,947 of record JANORU010000310.1, on the reverse strand, counting down.
AAGCGATAGGCGCGCGTGCCGTCGCGGCTCCACACGCCGGCGCCGAGGCCGTAGAGCGTGTCGTTAGCGATCGACAGAGCTTCTTCGTCGTCCTTGAACTTCGTCACCGAAACCACCGGTCCGAAGATTTCTTCCTGGAAGACGCGCATCTTGTTGTGGCCTTCGAGGATCGTCGGCTTGACGTAGTAGCCTTCGGCCAGTTCGTCGCCGAGCATGTTGCGCTCGCCGCCGATCAGAACCTTGGCGCCTTCCTGACGGCCGATATCGATGTACGACAGGATCTTTTCGAGCTGGTCGTTGGAGGCCTGGGCGCCGACCATGGTCGAGGCTTCAAGCGGATGGCCGAGCTTGATCGCGCCGACGCGCTTGATGGCGCGCTCCATGAACCGGTCATAGATCGATTCATGAACCAGCGCACGCGACGGGCAGGTGCAGACTTCGCCCTGGTTCAAGGCGAACATGGTGAAGCCTTCGAGCGCCTTGTCGAAAAACGCGTCGTCCTTGTCGGCAACGTCGGCAAAGAAGATGTTGGGGCTCTTGCCGCCGAGTTCGAGCGTGCAGGGAATGATGTTTTCCGAAGCGTACTGCATGATCAGACGGCCGGTGGTCGTCTCACCCGTGAACGCTATCTTGGCGATCCGCTTGTTCTGGGCGAGCGGCTTGCCGGCTTCGACGCCGAAGCCGTTGACGACGTTCAAGACGCCCGGCGGCAGCAGATCGCCGATCAGGTCCATCAAAACCATGATGCTCATTGGCGTCTGTTCGGCCGGCTTCAGCACGACGCAGTTACCGGCGGCGAGCGCGGGTGCCAGCTTCCACACAGCCATCAGAATCGGGAAGTTCCACGGGATGATCTGGCCGACAACGCCAAGCGGCTCGTGGAAATGGTAGGCGACCGTATCGTGGTCGACTTCGCTGATCGAGCCTTCCTGGGCACGCACGCAACCGGCGAAGTAGCGGAAGTGGTCGATGGCGAGCGGCAGGTCGGCAGCGGTCGTTTCGCGGATCGGCTTGCCGTTGTCGAGCGTTTCAGCCAGCGCGAGAAGTTTCAGGTTGGCTTCCATGCGGTCGGCGATCTTGTTCAAGATCACGGCCCGCTCGGCCGCCGATGTACGGCCCCACTTAACTTTGGCGACATGTGCGGTGTCGAGCGCCGTCTCGATATCCTCAGCCGTCGAGCGCGCGACTTCGCACAGCGGCTTGCCGGTGATCGGCGTGAGGTTGGTGAAGTACTGGCCCTTGGCCGGTGGCACCCACGTTCCGCCGATAAAATTGTCGTAGCGGGCGCGAATGCGAATTTGTTGCGCAAGCTCGTTGAGCGTTTTCTGCAGCATCGGAAGTCCTCCAGTTTTACAAGTCTTGAGATTGCCATTTCGTACGAATGGCTTTGGGAGCATCGGCCGGCTTGACTCCGGTCAAGCTCCGGGACCGCACAAAGTTGCGGTAAGGTGTCGACTCTATATTCATTTTGATATAGGTTGGCCACTCGTACTTTGGTCGATGATGTCCATTAATGCAGCACCCGCAGTGGTGGGCTGGGTGGTTGCGCGCGCGTCTCGCCGGCTTCGCCGTCGTCGTCATATTGATCGCTGCCACTGGCGCCACAGCGCTCAATGGCCGACAGTGCGATGGCCAGAGCCACCACTTCATGAAAGACGCTGTCGGCATCCTGACCATGGGCAAGGTCATCGACGCGTTTCGCCAGGATTTCGCGATTGGTGAAGCGGGCGGCGCGGATGGCTGAAAGGACCGCCAGTTCATCGGGGGTCACCAGCGAGCTACCGGCCGGCATCACCACAAACTCGCCGGGCCGTTCGCGCGCCAGCGCTATGACCAGAAGTGATACGCGGCGGACCAGACCGCCGCCGATCTCAGCGCCTAACTTGGCTTCGGCTTCGACATGAGCCGCATCGTGTATGTCGGCATTCTCGGTCGAGACCGCCACGCAAACGAGCCGCAGGACATCGAGACAAACGATTTCCGGCGAGGACAATCCCAGCGCATCGCGATGCCGGAGCTCTCGCTGGAAAGCACTCCGGTCGCGGCCGCATCCGGGACACCGGCACGACGGGCGACTGGCATTTTGCGCACATTTCTTTGGTCGTTCGCTCATGGCCACCTGAGAGACTTTGTTGACTGCCGGGAGTGGAGTTGAAACTTATGGACAGCGGCCCGGATGCGGGGTGCACCGAACCGCTGTCCGGCGCTTACCGCGCGCAATGTCTCAACCTCGGGAGAAGCCTGAGGCGGAAACCGGTGCGCAGTCGCGATTGAATTGGGGGGTGAGTTTTTTGTGCGGATGCGGGCCGGGTCAACGGCGGCATGGGCCGCACGATGCGCAGCGGAACTCGGTTCGACATGAATTTTGCTCCAATACGCAGGGTTCAAGGCCCTGCAATCGGCCCTGCGGACATTGGTCCGAAGGGAAGTGTCGTGCGAGCGAAAGGCTAGCGACCGCCGGCGCGAGACGTCAATAAAATTATTCGTTATTTCAATATGTTAGGATCATTCTAGTGTAGAATTATTCAAACTCGAATGTGCACCGGCCCGGACCTTCGACAGCGCCAGTGATGCAATCCGGCGCCGACACCGTCAGCCCGGCCACCAGCGCCTCAACCATCCGCCCCATCCTCCCGCACGCGACGCTGCCGTGCCACTGCGGTCAACCGCGATTAGCAACGTCCCCGTGATGCGCTCCGCCGTTTCTGAAATTGCGAGCATCGTGCCGCCGCCGTCGCGCTCGCCGGATTTGAAAATGAAATCATCGGCATTTTTAACATCGGCGGAGGGGCGTGCCGAATAGGGTGCGCGGGTCTGATAAATCCGCGTCAGAAGATCCTCCGGAAAATAGACCTGGCCGGTGAGCACCGTTTTCTCATCGAGAAAGACTTTGAGGTGAATATGCGGCGTGCGGCCGGGATACCAGCCCGGCAGAATGGAATTGAAGGTGGCGCGACCGTCGCCATCGGTGATTTGCGTGCCGCGCAGATAGGTGGCGGACTTGGTCGAGACGGTCCGATCGTCGCCTTGGCCGTCGTATCCGGAGTAAATACCGCCCGCGTCCGCGTGCCAGACATCGATGCGCGCCTTGGCAATCGGCGTGCACGGGCCGGACTCGATGACCCGCAGCACGAGGTCGAGTGGCGCACCGGGGCGGCCTTCGGTGATGTCGGCCCGCACCAGTCTCGGATCGAAATAGAACGGCCCTTCGACCGCCTGCGGAAAAAGTACGCAGACGCCCGGAGGCTGACCCGCTGCCGCCGGTTGGACTGCAGCGGCAGGCGCGTCCGCCGCAACGGGTGTGGCAACCAAACTGCCGCCGGCACCCGCCAAAATTGTGCGAAGAGCTGTGCGGCGTGAGACAGGCGCTAACATTGTCGGGCTCCACGGCTTTGGTATCAAATTGCCAGGCGCGTTCGCGCCCGATTTCAACTCAACGGCCGGGCGCGCGTAATCCGTCGCTCAACCGGCAGACATGCGACGATCCGCGCGAATAAGGGCCAGCGCTTCAGCCGGATCGATGCGGCCATCGTAGAGCGCGCGGCCGGAGATGGCGCCTCCGAGGTGGCGATACTCGGGCCTCAACAGCGCCTTGATATCCTCGATGGATGCGAGACCGCCTGATGCTATAACTGGGATCGAGGTTGCCGCCGCCAGTTCGGCCGTCGACGTGAGATTGAGGCCCATCAGAACACCATCACGATCGATATCGGTGTAGATGATGGCCGCGACGCCGGCATCCTCGAAGCGGCAGGCAAGATCGATGGCTGTCAAAGTCGACGTCTCGGCCCAGCCCTCGACGGCGACCTTACCGCCCTTGGCATCGATGCCGACGGCGATACGGCCAGGAAACTGCTTACAAGCCTGCTTCACCAGCGCCGGATCGCGTACGGCGATGGTGCCGAGGATCACGCGCCGCACGCCCTTGTCGAGCCAGTTTTCGACTGTCGCGAGATCGCGAATACCGCCGCCGAGCTGCACGGGAAATTTCACGCGGCTGAGGATCGCCTCGACTGCTGCGCCATTGACCGGCCGGCCTTCGAACGCACCGTTGAGATCGACGATATGCAGATATTCGAACCCCTGGGCCTCGAAGATCGCCGCCTGGGCGGCCGGATCGTCGTTGAAGACCGTCGCCTGGCTCATTTCACCGAGCTTCAGGCGCACGCACTGGCCGTCTTTGAGGTCAATGGCGGGAAACAAGATCAAGGGGGCTCACAGTGGTTTCATGGTTGCCGGCACGCCGTCATCAGCGGGCATTACGCATGCTGAGCCGAACGTTTCATCTGGCGAGGGATCAATAGAGTATCTCAGGTGCCGTCAAGTCCCGGCCCTTGATCGTGGCCTCAACTCCGGGCGGTGGGCTTTGGGCGGATTCGGCCGGAACTATCGAGCTGCTTGACCCGGCGAAGGGGGCTGTCCGCATAGGTGTCCGTCGAACGGCGCCCCTTTTGGTCCTCCACGGTGACCACAACAATGCGCTGGCCGGTGGACGTTTCGGAATACTCGGCGGTCAGCTCGCGAAAGTCGGCAATCGAACCGCCGTGCTTTTCGCAGAGACCCCGAAGCCCATTCCGATACTTGCCGATCGCGCCGGCAAGCGACCGGGACGGCCGGTCGCTCAGCGCCTTTCCGTTCAAAAAATCCACTTTCAGGACGCCGCCTTTGCATTTTTTGGTTTCTGCGAAGATGCTCGTCATGTAGACGCCGATGAGAAGGCCGCAGCCGCTGGCGAGCGAATCCGCGACGTTGTGGGCGATCGATCTGAGATCATCGTGCTTCATAACGATCAGAATAAGGGCCTTTTGCCTGACTTCCACCCCAAAGGTGTCGCTAAATTATCGGCTGATCAGTTCCCAATGAAACGCGTTGGAATCTCAAAGTTCATGTCCCTCGAGTTCGTAGAAGCCGCGCCCGCCGCCGTTCAGAAGCGCTCATTGAGCGAGGCCGATGCCGTCGATATCTGGTTGGCGCGCTGGCTTGGTGTGCGTCCGAAAGCGATGATCGCCCGCTATGGCTGCGATCCGCGCCGCCTCTATGAAATCTGGGACGGCACACGTTATCCACAGAGCCGCGCAGACGCGTTGGCGCTGATGCAGGAACGCTATCCGCGGCTGGTATCGCAGACAGATACCAGCCCCCACCGGCGCATCCCGCTGCGGCCACAGAGCCCCGACCAGCTCAGCCTGTTCGATTAACCATCTGGCCGCCCTGCAACCCAGCAAGCCATTGATATAACTGCGCTATTTATTTCGACGCGCAATCGAAGAACAAAAACAGAACTTTCGCTGGACGAGGCCCGCGACTCGGCTCATGTTCTTTGTATGTTCTCGGTCCTAGAGCCGCCCCAAGCGGTCGCGTAAGATAGCCCCAAGCCAGCCCAGCCCCCCCGGAGAGCCCGCCATGCGCACATACCTGATCTCGTACGAACTCGCCCAGCCCCACATCAGCAAGCACGTCATGGCGCAGGCCATCATGAGCCTCGGCACCAGCTGGGCGCGCCCGCTGGAGACCACGTGGTACGTGCGCTCGGAGGACGAAGGCGAGAACCTCGAGTCCTGGCTGTCGCGCTTCCTGGCGCCGGACGATGGGCTGCTCATTCAGTCGGTGAAGGACGAGGCTGTTCTGACCAACACGGCGCTGCGCTGGTTCAAGCAACGCCGGGCCGGTATTGACGTCAATGAGCATACCAACGTCATCGCCTTCCCGGTGCCGGCACTGCGCGAAACCGACGAGCCCGAACTGCCGTTCGCCAGAGCCAGCTAGCTCTGCGAGCTAATGCTCAACTAGGTCTTTGAGTCGTCTCATTGACTTCACATTTAGGCCTGCCAACCGCCGCATCCCGGCCGTTGGCAGGCCTTCTTCGCTTGCGACACTCTAAGGAATGGAATCGCCCCTTGCCCGTTCTCTTGTCGGGGGCGCATGGATCGGACAATTCGCCATGAAAACATTTCTCGTTCACGTCGCCGACGCCCGCGCCGAAGACGACGTTGAGTTCCTGTCGCTGTTCATTCCGTCGGTCGCATCGAGCTTTCATCGCTCCGGTGCCCGCTCTTGGACGGTGACCTCACTGCTTACCGCTGGTCAGATTCGTGACCGCTTGCGCCGCTGGACCGCGGATCGCGCCCCGGTGGTCAAGGAACTCGACCATTATCAAGCCAGTCATTTCGCAGGATCAGAATTCTGGCGCCATGGCGCGATGTTCACGCTCGAAGCACCGGGCGTGGCTTCATCGCCCTATCATCGCGCCGCAGCTTGAGCCGAAACGAAGGCTTCAGGGCCGCCAGTTCAAGAAATTGGCAATAAGCTTCAAGCCGAGCGCCTGACTTTTTTCCGGGTGAAACTGCGTGCCGGCGATGTTGCCATTCGCGACCATGGCCGTAATCGGCCCGCCATACTGGGTTTCCGCGACCACAAAGTCGCGCTCGCGTGCTGCTAAGTGGAATGAATGCACGAAATAGGCGTGCAGACCCTTGGGCCCGGTGGCAATTCCGTCGAGTAAATCGTGAGGTGTCACGACATCGAGAGTGTTCCAGCCCATGTGCGGGATCTTGAAGTGCGGGTCGGCGACTTCGATCGCCGTCACGTCGCCTGCGATCCAGCCCAGGCCGCCGGTCGTCTCATGCTCGAGCCCGCGCGTCGCCATCAACTGCATACCGACGCAGATGCCGAGAAACGGCCGGCCCTTGCGCCGCACCGTATCTTCGAGCGCCTCGCGCATTCCGGCGACGCCCACAAGGCCGCGCTTGCAATCGGCGAAGGCGCCGACGCCGGGAAGAACGACGCGATCCGCGCCGGCGACCGCTTTGGGATCATTGGCGACCACGATCTCCGCGTTGGCCTCGGATTCGCGCGCTGCCCGCTCGAAGGCTTTTGCTGCGGAATGCAGGTTTCCCGACCCGTAATCGATAATGACGACACGCTGCATCGTCCGGCTCACCGCCGTG
>JANORU010000309.1:0-2070 GCA_031415475.1 Hyphomicrobium sp. | reverse complement strand
GGCCGAGTTGCAGATTGTTGATGGCGCGCGTGCCGGGTCGGATCCAGTCGGGGCGCGCGGCCTTCACCCAATCGATCGGGAAATCCCAAAGCGGCATTTGCAGAAGTCCGCCGCCGACGTGCTTCCATGAGCCGACAAGCGCGGGTAATGCACACACGGCGCGGATCGCCTGTCCGCCGCCGATGCTGCGTTCGAGCGCCACGCCGAAGCGGATGACCGACGGCTGCGCGGTCGCAAATTCCTTGGCGAATTTGGTGATGTCGGCGGCCTTCAAGCCGGTGATCTTCTCGACGTACTCAGGAGTGAATTCGGCCGCGCGCGCCTTCAGTTCCTCGAACACATAGGTGTGGTTCGCGACGTAGTCGGTATCGGTCAGCCCTTGCTGGATGATCGAATTGATGAAGCCCATGGCGAGCGCGCCGTCGGTGCCGGGCTTGGGGCAGATGTGCCAGTCGCCGGCCTTGGCGGTGCGCGATTTGTAGCTGTCGATGACGACAATCTTGGCGCCCTTCTTGTGCGCTTCGAGCACGAACGGCCAGTGGTGCAGGTTGGTCGAGATCGAGTTGCTCGCCCAGATGACGATGAACTTCGCATGGACAAAACTTTCTGGATCGACGCCGCCGGTCGGGCCGACGGTCAGCAGCCATGCCGTCGATGAACCCGAGGCGCAGAACGTTTTCTCATTCACCGTCGTGCCGAGCTTGTTGAAGAATGGGTCGCCCGAGTTGATGCCCTGCACGAGGCCCATGTTGCCGAGATAGCTGTAGGGCATGATCGCCTGCGAGCCGTGCTCGGCGATGATCGCGCGCCAGCGCTTGCCGATTTCGGCAATAGCGTCGTCCCAGGTGATGCGCTCGTACTGCTTCGAGCCCTTGGGCCCCGAGCGGCGCATCGGATACATCAGCCGGTCGGGATTGGCGTGGTGGTCGTGGAAGTCCTTGAGCTTGACGCACAAGCCGCCGCGCGTCATCGGGTGCTCTTTGTTGCCGCGCACTTCGGTCAGCTTGCCGCCCTTGACCTCGTAGACCATTGAGCAGGTGTCGGGGCAATCGTGCGGGCATGCGCCATGAAAATGTTCGGCCTTGAGCTGTTCGTTCATGGGGGTCCTCCGGTAATTTTTTGCCGCGGCATAGCGGACGCCGGGCGTATTATTTGATGGCTGCAAAGTCGCATTGGTACGGGTGCCGGGCAAGTGTCATTTGCGGATATCAGGCCGCAACCGGACGGGCTGGAGGCGCCGGACACCCGCCGCCTCCGTGGCTCGCTGCCTTCCCAATCCGCACTTACTTGCAGAACGGTAGTGGGCCCTTCGAGCCCGGCGGGCAACCAGGGTAGGACCCCTTGGTGTTGCTTTGTCCGTTGTCCTGCTTCTTGGGCTTTGGATCGGGCTTCTCAATCTGGACCGGCTTGTTCTGCACCTTGGCCGGCTTTTGAATGATGGTGGGCTTCTGCTTCTCAGGCTGGGTCTTGAGCTTGAACGGAGTGTCGCCCTTCTTTTCGATGGCCTTGCAATAGGGGGGCGAGCCGGTCATTCCCGGTGGGCACGACGCGGGCTTGGGCTGCACTTTCTCCAGCTTCGGTTGCACCTTGTCCGGAATCTTCGGAACGGTCGGCTTGAGGATCTTTTTGCAGTTCGGCGGCACGCCTTCAGTGCCCGATGGGCAGCGCGGCTTTTCGATCGGCAGGCAGTACGGCGGCTTACCGGTCATGCCGTCGGGGCAGACTTTTGGTTTGTCGATTGGCCGGCAGTACGGCGGAGATCCGGTTGTCCCTTCGGGGCACGTTGCTGGCCCTTTAATCGGATGGCAGTTCGGTGGCGTGCCCTCATAGCCCTTCTGGCATTTCGGCTTGTCGATCAGTAGGCAGCGCGGCGGCACGCCCTCATAGCCTGATGGACATTTCGGTTTGTCGATTGGCTTGCAGTACGGCGGCTTGCCTTCATATCCCTTCGGACATTCCGGCTTGCTCTCAGGCCTGCACTTCGGCGGCGTGCCGACCATTCCCGGCGGGCATTCCTTGACCTCCGGCTTATAGCAGTTCGGATAGTCCCCGATGGTACCCTTCGGGCAG
>JANORU010000308.1:0-6170 GCA_031415475.1 Hyphomicrobium sp. | reverse complement strand
CAGATTGGCCTGCCGTTCACCCAGCAGCTCGACGTAGACATCCGCCAGAAGGAGCGAGTCGACGAGTGCGCCGTGCTTGGTGCGGTTTGAATTGTCGATCGCGTAGCGCTTGCATAGAGCGTCCAGGTTGTTCGGCCCGGCGGGGTGCTTGCGCCGTGCGAGCATCAACGTATCGACGACGCGGTCAAAGCGGATTGCCGGCAGTTTCAGCCGGTCGAGTTCGGCATTTAAGAAGCCGATATCGAACTGGGCGTTGTGAATGACCAGCTGATCCTCGCCGATAAAGTCGACGAACGCGGCGGCAATGTCGGCAAACAGCGGCTTATCCTTGAGGAAGGCCGTCGAGAGGCCATGAATCGCTTCCGCTTCGGCCGGCACGTCGCGTTCCGGATTGATGAAGTGGTGCCATTCGCGGCCAGTCGGAATGCGATTGAACAGCTCGATGCAGCCGATTTCGATGACCCGGTCGCCCTTGCGCGGATCAAGTCCGGTTGTTTCGGTGTCGAGTACGATTTCGCGCTGCATCGCTTGGCTTTCAATGGAGGGCGTTACTGCCAGATTTCCGCAAACGCATGGGCCCGCCGGCCCGAGACGGCGCCGAGAATAGCATCGACTTGGCGCGCACAGGCTGCCGGATCGCCGTTGGTATCCACAACGAAATGCGCGCGGCTGCGCTTTTCGGCGTCCGGCATCTGCCGCGCCAGGATCGCGTCCAGTTTTTCCGCCGCCATATTGGACCGCGCCAGCACCCGTGATTTTTGCACTTCCGCGCCGGCGCTCACCACAACAATCACATCAACCGCGCGATCGAGCCCACCTTCGAACAGGAGCGGAACTTCCAAAACTGCAATTGCAGAGCCGGCGCTGTGAAGTTTGAGCAAGAACGCGCGTTGCCGGTCCCGCACCATCGGGTGAACAATCGCTTCGAGCCGGGAAAATCCCTGCGGATCGGCTGCCAACGCCGCCGACAGCTTCACTCTGTCGACGCCATCGGCCGACGTTGTCCCTGCAAATGCGAGTTCAATTTTCTCGGCCGCTTCCGATCGATAGAGATCGTGGACTTCGGCATCGGCATCGAACACCGGCACATCGCGCGCCTTGAACGCCGCCGCAGCGGTCGATTTGCCCATGCCGATCGATCCCGTCAGCCCGACGATCAACATCAGCTTGCACCTTCGATATCGCGACGCACGAGGCTATAGAGTTCATCCGTGACTTCGGGGCGCACGCCGAACCACTTTTCGAACCCTGGGACGGCCTGATGCAACAACATGCCAAGTCCATCGACCCCAATCAGACCGTGCCGTCGCGCCGCCACCAGAAATGATGTCTCAAGCGGCACATAGACGATGTCGGCCGCGATAGCGCCGGGTAGAAACCCCTCGAAATCGAGTCCAGGATCGCCGTCGCCTTTCATGCCAAGCGAGGTCGTATTGACGATGACTGAAGAGTCGCGCGAGACAGTGCTCCGCTGATCCCAGTTGTACACCACGACGCGTGAGCCGAAGTATGCCGCCAGTGCATCGGCCCGCTCCCTCGAACGATTGAACAGCCGGATGGTCGCAACGCCGCTTTCGAGAAACCCATAGACAATCGCCCGCGCGGTCCCGCCGGCGCCGAGCACGGATACGGGGGCACCCGGCGGCCGCCAATCCGGTGCGCGCTGCGCGAGATTGGCCATGAAACCGTAGGTGTCGGTATTGGCCGCGTGGAGCCTTCCGTCCTGCAGCCAGATCGTGTTGGCAGCGCCAACCGCTTCGGCTGATCGATCGCGAACTTCGGCCGCCCGATAGGCCGTCTCTTTGTGTGGTATGGTCACGTTGCAGCCAGAAAAGCCGCGAATTTCCAGCGATCTCAAGAACGTCTCAACATGCTCAGGTCGGACGGCTTCCTTGGTATAGGAGCCATCGATGCCATAGCGCTTCAGCCAGTAGCCATGGATGATCGGCGAGCGCGAATGCTCAATCGGCCAGCCAATGACACACGCGCGCTTCATGTCGCGATCCAGCCTTCTGTCCGAAGCGCCGCCAGCAACGGCATCATCGGTAACCCGAGGATTGTGAAATAGTCCCCCTCGATGTGCTCGAACAAGTGCACGCCCAAGCCTTCAAGGTGATAGCAGCCGACCGAGCCGAAAATGCCGGTCCCCGCGACATCGAGATACTGCTCGACCTGGGCATCCGACACATCCCGCATGGTTAGCGTGGCGACAGACACGTGCTGCCAGATCACATCTCCCGCGCGCGCCAGAACGACCGCCGAATGAAGGGAATGGGTCTCGCCGCGCAGCTCCTTCAATACCTGCTGAGCCGAGTCCCGGTCCGGCGATTTCGCGTAGATCTTGCCCCGGCAGCCAAGAATTTGATCGGCACCGATCACCAAATCGACGGGCTTCGAACGGCTGACATGACGGGCTTTGGCACTCGCCAAGACCCCGGCAATAGCGGATGGATCGGCTGCCGGATAGGCCGCCAGATGCGCGGCTTGCACGCCGGCTTCGTCGATGTCCGCAGGACTGACATCGAAAGAAAGTCCCGCGTTGGTCAGTAATGCTCGCCGGGCGGAACTGCCGGAGGCAAGGACCAGTCGGGAACCGCTGACGTTACGCGCCGGCCACATCGCGGCTCTCGTTCTGACGCTGATCGCGATCCTGAATCATTTGAATGATCATGGCGGCGGACTCTTCGATCGATTTGCGCGTGACATCGATGATCGGCCAACCATGTTCAGCGCATATCCGCCGCGAATAGGCGATTTCCTCGGCGATTTGTTCACGATCGACATAGTCGGGAATATCACGGTCCGACATCAGAGCCGCGCGGTTGCGGCGCACTTCCGCCACCCGGTCGGCACTGGCAACGAGACAAACGACGAACGCCTTGTGCGGCGCGATCAACGACTCCGGCAGCGGCAGCGATGGCACGAGCGGCAAATTGGTGGTCTTGAAACCGCGTTGCGCCAGATAGATGCTGGTCGGCGTTTTCGAGGTCCGTGAAATGCCGAGCAGGATGATGTCGGCGGTATCGAGGTCGTCCGGCAGCCGTCCATCATCATGGGCGATGGTGAAGTTCATGGCGTCGATTCGTTTAAAGTAATCGGCATCGAGCACATGCTGGCCGGCGACCGTCGGTGTCTGTGGGGCGCCCAAATACGCTTCGAAAATCTGCATAATCGGCTGCAGTACGGAATGCGCTGGAATTTGCAACTCGCGACAGCGGCGCTCGATTTCGGCGATCAGGTCCTTGTTGACGACCGTATACAACACGATGCCAGGCGTCTGCTCGATTTCACCCAGCACGCGCTTCAGTTGCCGTGGCGTCCGAACCAGCGGATGCATGTGCTCGATCGGCCGGACGTTGGCGTATTGGACGGCCGCGGCCTTGGCGATTGCGTTTAGGGTATCGCCGGTCGAGTCCGAGATCAGATGCAGGTGATAATAGCTCGCGGACGTGTTGACCATCTGTGGACAAAGCTCAAGGTTATGCACGGGCGCTGACGCAACTCTGACGGCTGTCCAGCAAAGCTAGGCTGTTGTTCGACCAGATACTCACATTCGCCGCGCCGCGAATAGTCTATCCGGCTAACTGCTGGTTACCGGGGATAGTCGAACGGTTCAGCCGTATCCCCAGCTTGTCCCCGGCCAAAGTCCGGCACAACGACTAGGCCGCCACATCTAACGTCCTGATAGCCTTGCGAGACTTTCGCCTTGTCGACAACGGCCACGTTTGCCACGATATGTAGCTCGCCGTCGGGGGCCTCTGGAGAAGTGGGGCAAACGATGGGGTGTCGCGGGATATTCCCACAATCCGCAGCCCTAAGAATCATAAAAACAATCTAAGAGACTCTTCTAAGGATTTAAGTAGTTCGCGATGACCGCTCCACCGTCCGCTCCTCACCGACGTTTCCTCGATGTGTTATCAGGCCAAGCTCTCACGCCGCCTCCGGTGTGGCTCATGCGTCAGGCCGGACGCTACCTTCCAGAATATCGCGCGACCCGTACCGAGGCCGGCAGCTTCCTCGAACTTTGCTATAACCCGCGGCTAGCCGCTGAAGTGACGTTGCAGCCGATCCGCCGCTATGGCTTCGATGCGGCGATCCTGTTCTCGGATATTCTCGTCGTACCCGACGCGCTCGGCCAGAGTGTGCGGTTCCTCGAAGGCGAAGGACCCAAGCTCGATCCGATCCGGTCCGCCAAGGACCTCAGCCGGCTCGGCCTTGCAAAAACACCAGCAAAATTTGCTCTCATTTGCGAGACTGTTGCCCGGCTTCGCCAGGATTTACCGAAGGAAACGGCGCTGATTGGGTTCTGCGGTGCGCCGTGGACGGTTGCGACGTATGTGGTTGGCGGCGAAGGGTCGTCGGATCAGGGGCATGCCCGCGCGTTTGCCTATCGCGATCCCAAAGGCTTTGCAGCTTTGATCGATATTCTCGTTGAAACGTCGATCGTCTACCTCGATGCGCAAGTTCGCGCCGGTGCCGATTGCCTGCAGATTTTCGACAGTTGGGCCGGAAATTTGCCGGATGACGAATTCCAGTCGTGGGTGGTTGCGCCGACGGTGAGAATCGTTGGACAACTCCGGCAACGTCATCCCGATGTGCCGATCATTGGATTTCCGCGCGGAGCGGGATTTAATGCCGCCGGGTATGTTGCTGCGACCAAGGTGAATGGATTGGGCTGCGATACCGCGATGCCGTTAGCGACCATGCGGACCATCGCACAGGACACAAAAGCTGTGGTGCAGGGCAATCTTGATCCGCTGCTGCTTGTCGCCGGCGGGGAAGCCTTGGATCGCCGCGTTCGCGCGACACTCGATGCCATGTCAGGATTGCCGTTCATCTTCAATCTCGGCCACGGCATCGTTCCGGAAACACCGCCCGGCAACGTTGCGCGCCTGATGGCGCTGATCAGAGGTCACACCCCGGCATGAGCGCCCCCGTCGAACGCCGCGCTGGAACTGCGTTCCTGGTGACCGTCACCCTGGCGGCTGTGGCGATGCTGGTGCTGGGAAACGGGGCTTACCTCTGGATCAAAGCGCTCCACGTCGTCGCGATCATCTCGTGGATGGCGGGACTGCTCTATTTGCCCCGGCTTTTTATCTACCACTCGGACGCCGCCCCCGGATCGCCGCAGTCTGAGACCTTCAAAGTCATGGAGACCCGGCTGCTCAAGATCATCATGACCCCCGCCATGGCAGTCGCCTGGGTTCTGGGGCTGTGGCTCGCCTGGCAGGGCGGGCATTTTGGTGCGCCCTGGTTTCTGATGAAGCTCGTCCTCGTCCTCGCGCTGTCCGGCGCCCATGGTTACCTGGCGGGTGCCGCGCGCCGGTTTGCCGAGGACAAGAACGACAAGCCCGCCCGGCACTGGCGCCTCGTCAACGAGGTCCCGACGCTGCTGATGATCGCCATCGTTATTCTCGTCATCGTGAAGCCGTTTTGACACATCAATCCGGCCCAGAGAGGCTTTCCCGGTCAGCGGTTGTCTGCTAAAAGCCTTTTTGTGACAGGGTGCCACGCCGTTTCGGTGCTGGGCCCAAGCCTTCCGAAGTCGCTCACCGGACAATTCGGCTCACGGACCCCGCCCACGCGCGGGCGTCGTCGGTAATCCCACCTTTTGGCACGGCAATCCCCTTCCCGCCTCGAGCCGCCGTAGCCCCTCCCCCGGAGACACGTATGAACGAAATGAAACTAGAGGACCTCAAGCAGAAGTCTCCGACGGAGCTTCTGAGCTTTGCCGAGGAGGTCGGCGTCGAGAACGCGAGCACGCTGCGCAAGCAGGAACTGATGTTCGCCACACTGAAGCAATTAGCTGCCAAAGAAATCGACATCACCGGCATCGGCGTCGTCGAAGTGCTGCTGGACGGGTTCGGATTTCTACGCTCGCCAGATGCCAACTATCTGCCCGGTCCCGACGACATTTATATCTCGCCGAGCCAGATCCGCCGCTTTGCGCTGCGCACCGGTGACACGGTTGAGGGCCAGATACGCTCGCCGAAAGAGGGCGAGCGGTACTTCGCGCTGGTCAAGGTCAATAAGATCAACTTTGAAGACCCGGAAGCGACCAAACACAAGATTCACTTCGATAACCAGACGCCGCTCTATCCGACCAAGTGGCTGAAAATGGAAGTCGAAGATCCGACCATCAAGGATATCACGCCGCGCGTGATGGATGT
>JANORU010000307.1:0-2603 GCA_031415475.1 Hyphomicrobium sp. | reverse complement strand
GCGCAACGCCTCCATTGACGCGCGCGCCGGCCGGCCGCAGGCTCGCGGTCTCAACTGGAGCCCAGGAGCGCACCATGATCGTGGCCATCGTCAATTTCCAACTGCCCGCCGACGTCACCGCCGAGCAGGCGCGCAAGCTCTACGCCGACTCCGCGCCGCAGTACCGGGCCATGAAGGGCCTGGTGCGCAAATACTATCTGTGGGACGGCGAGCGACGGATCGGCGGCGGAGTCTATCTCTGGGAGTCGCCGGCGGCGGCCGACGCGGTCTACACCGCCGAGTGGAAGGCCTATATCAAGCAGCGCTACGGCCGCGAACCGGAGATCACCTACTTCGACTCGCCGGTGATCGTCGACAACGAGATCGGCGCGACCAAGATCGTGGCCTAGCGCACCGACCTTGCCTCGGGCAGAACGAGATCGGGCCGACGCTTCTCGAGCAGAGCTCCATGTCAGCCCTTGAGGGTACTGCGTCGCCGTCAGCGGTTCGTACTCGCAGTGGCGGCTTCAGGAGGGGAACCTGTCGCGCCCGGGGCTGGGCGAGATCGTCTTTCGAGCTACGCGCAGGTTTTCAAGGACATTCTTGGCGAGCGCGACCGAATGATCATACCGCGTCTCGGGGGCCCGCATCACGCAAAACGACCACGCTAATCGGCTTGACGCGGCCGATTGTCTTGAAAGAGGAGTTTTAAATGGATTGACGGCCGCTCGTCACGCTTTTCAGAACTTCCCCGAAATCTTCTGGTTGCTCAGAGAACTGGAGAACATCTGCAGGGATCTTCACCCAATCCTGGGCGCTGCTGGTCCATATATGGACGTCCGGTCGGATTTGTTTGGTATTCATGAGAGTGCCAGGCATTAGCTTCGCCAGCCCCGGCGTATAGGCGCCGAGCCCATAAATGACATTTCCGCACGTTGCACAGCTATAACGCGGGTTTCGGTTGCCAGCGTCTGACACACGCTCCCAACAGGAAAGCTCACCCCTTACGATGAGATCGGAGACGGGGATCACCATGCCCATCCCAAAAGCGCTGCCGCTACGCTTTTGGCAATTTCCGCAATGGCACACGTATGTTAACAGCGGGGCACTCAGCACCTCCTACGTGACACGACCACAATTGCATGTTCCGGAGATATTCAACGCCATTTCCTTTTTCCCTTCGCTTCAGGAGCAATACGCAGGCAAGTAGAGCTGGGCCGGCTGCCACAGAAGGGCGGGCGCCGATCAAAGCGGCACCGTTGCCCGCGAGTGGATCGGGGAGAACGCATCTGGATTCAACGCCCCGGCGCCCGTCATCACCGAAGGGCCGGTTACGATGCGGCTTCAGGCGGCAGAGGCGATCTGCCACGATCACGCGTGACCCCGCCATTTTAGCCGTCGTGGCCCGCGACGATGATTGCCCGCGCTGTGGAGTTTTTCAGCCGATGCGGCAGGATCGCCTGGTACTCGGGCGAATTGTACCACGCCAGTGCTTTCTCGGGACTTTCGAACTCCAGCACCACCATGCGCCCCGGACCGCCACTGCCCTCAAGCAGCTTTGCCTCACCGCCTCGGACAACGATGCGCCCACCATAGGCTGCGATCGTCGCCGGCACTTGTCGACGATATTCCTCGTATCCGGCCATGTTGGTGATCTCCATCTCGATAATAAAATATCCCTTCGGCATTGCGCGGTTCCTCCTGTTGGTCCCTGCAAGGTCGTTGTGATGCCTCGACGTTCAATCTCACCACCCCGGATCCCGGATCGAGTTTTGATGGTTGCGGAAGACGCGGAGCGACTGGCCGATATCATTGCACGCAGCGCCAACGTCGCAACCAACATTATCCCGCATTGAATGCCGGCGCATGCACTCGCGGGTGGGGAAGAGGTCAGGCGGAAAGCAGCGCCTCGATGCCTGCAACCGGAATTCCAGTCGGCCCAGGCCGTCGTTTCGATATCAGCCGGCGTGCGTCCTCGTTCCGACCTGACACCAGATACGCCTTCAGCAGCGTGAACTCTACAAGGTCGAGCTGCGCCCGGCTGCCGGCCATGCGCATCCGCTCGTCGACCATCGATTCTAGCGCGGTGATGGCCGCTGCGTAATCGCCCCGCTCGAAGGCTGCGAAGCCGCGCGCAGCGACCGGAACGGTCGCGCCGGAAGGATAGCGGCCGGCTGCGATCAGAGCCTCGATTTGGTGATTGCGCGGCTCGACATCGTCGCCATGAACCGTGTCGGTCAGTGCCACATGCCAGTCGGTGAAGTTGAAGCCGGGACTGGGGAACGTTGCGTGGGCGAAATCGTACACCTTCTGCCAGCGTATCGCGTCGCGCGGATGCCCAGCCAGTTCCGCCCGCCAAAGGAAGGCCGGCGCATCCAGCATCTTGACGAACAGCGGAGCGCGATAATCGTCCGCGCCGAAGGCCGTGTCGAACAGGCGCAGCCCTTCCTCGATGTTGCCCTGTTCCAGAAGCACCAGCGCGAGGTGCCAATGCAGATGACCATACATAGTGGCGCCGCGCGGAAGCTCGGTCTCGGCAAGCCATGATCGGATGAATGCGACCGCGGCCGTAGTATCGTTAACTTCGTAGAGATAATGCGCCCAGGCATGCGCGGCACCGGTAT
>JANORU010000306.1:0-18222 GCA_031415475.1 Hyphomicrobium sp. | reverse complement strand
CACGAACCGCAACGCATCCAAATCTGGGATGCGGCGTGGCCGGGCCGCCCAAGGTGCTCCAGCCACAAACGCCCTCAATCCCTGACCGGCAGGAGTGCTGCCTCCATGAAGACCTACGTCGCCAAGGCTGCTGACGTGGAGAAGAGTTGGTTTGTGATCGACGCCGAAGGTTTGGTCGTCGGCCGTCTCGCCGTTCTTATCGCCACGCGCCTCAAGGGCAAACACAAAGCCATCTACACCCCGCACGTCGACTGCGGTGACAACATCATTGTCATCAACGCCGACAAGGTCGTGTTCACCGGCAACAAGCACGAAGACAAACCCTACTACCGCCACACCGGTTATCCGGGCGGCATCAAGGAAACGACGCCTCGCCGAATTCTCGAAGGCAAGTTTCCGGGCCGGGTGATCGAACTCGCTGTCGAACGCATGTTGAAGCGCGGACCGCTGCAGCGTCAGCTGATGCGCAACCTGCGCGTTTACGCCGGCACCGATCATCCGCACTCCGCTCAGAACCCGGCGATTCTCGACGTCGCCAAGCTCAACCGCAAAAACGTGAGGGCCTAACGTCCCATGGCAACTGAAGTAAAATCACTGGGCGACCTGGGCGAACTCGGCAGCATCAAGTCCGCTGCCCCGGCCGCCTCAGAAGCCCCGATCCACGTCCAGAAGCTTGACAAGCTCGGCCGCGCCTATGCGACCGGCAAGCGCAAAAACGCGGTCGCCCGCGTCTGGATCAAGCCCGGCCGCGGCATGATCACGGTCAACGACAAGGACTTCAAGGCGTACTTCGCCCGGCCGGTGCTGCAGATGCTCCTGCAGCAGCCGCTCGCTGCCGCAGCCCGTGTCACGCAGTATGACATCCGCGCCACGGTCAATGGCGGCGGCCTCTCTGGCCAGGCCGGCGCAGTCCGTCACGGCATTTCGAAGGCGCTCACCTATTTCGAACCCGACCTGCGCGGCGTTCTGAAGAAGGGTGGTTTCCTGACCCGCGATAGCCGTATCGTGGAACGCAAGAAGTACGGCCGCATGAAAGCCCGCCGCAGCTTCCAGTTCTCGAAGCGCTAAAGCCCGGCGCAATGCCTCAATCGATTGCCAACAGCCCGTCCATTGGCGGGCTGTTGTGTTATTCGGCCGCGAAGGGTTGCCGTCACGGCCCTCCGATGCCAAATACCGCCAATAGGCGCCTTGAGCGACCAACGACGCAGCACCGTCTGGAGACCGATTGATGGACTTTACCCTGGCGACAACGGGCGATCTGATGTCGACCCTTGGCACCGAGATCGGGCACATGCTGTCGCCCGAGTGGTGGCGCGCCAACAGCGTAGCGCTGTTCAACATTCTGATGATCGATCTGACGCTGGCCGGCGACAATGCCATCGTCGTCGGCATGGCCGCATCCCGGGTTCATCCCTCGATGCGCGCCAAAGTCATTTTTTGGGGCATCGCCGGCGCGGTCGTCCTGCGCATCATGTTCTCGGCCGTCGCCCAGCAGATGCTGCAGATTATCGGCCTGACGCTCGCCGGCGGTCTGCTGCTGCTGTTCGTCTGTTGGAAAATGTACCGGCAGATCATTGATGGCGAACAGCAATCGATCGACGACATCGAGAACCAGGTCGCGTCCAACAAGATCACCGGCAACGAGCAGTCATTCTGGGCGGCGCTCTGGACCATTACCCTCGCGGACGTGTCGATGTCGCTCGACAACGTACTGGCGGTCGCCGGTGCGGCCGGCGACTCGACGCTCGTTCTGGTGATCGGTCTGGCCGTCGCGATCATCTTGATGGCTGTCGCGTCCAACTACATCGCCAGACTGCTTCATAAGTACCCGTGGATCGCCTGGGTCGGCCTGATCATCATTCTGTTCGTCGCCCTCGACATGATCTACCGCGACAGCCATCAGGTTGCGTGCGCGGCCTGGGGCGTCGGCTGCTCGGACACAATCTGGGACGGCATCAAGCATCGGATTGGACTCGGCGGCTGAGATGGCGGCTGCGATACCAAAGGCTGTCTTCATCGACGGCGAGGCCGGCACCACCGGCCTCGAGATCCGCGAGCGGCTCGCCGGTATTGCCGGCTTGACGGTCAAGAGCATCGATGCCGCCAAGCGCAAAGATGCCGATGCGCGCCGGGCGATCATGGCGGATGCCGATCTGGTTGTCCTTTGTCTGCCGGACGACGCGGCCAAGGACGCCGTGGCACTGGCCGGGGAACTCGAAAGCAAAGCACCGAAGATCGTCGATGCCTCGACCGTGCATCGCACCGCGCCCGGCTGGGTCTATGGCTTTCCGGAGCTCGACACTAAGCACGCCGCCGCTATTGCCAAAGCGACGCTCGTCACAAACCCGGGCTGCTATCCGACCGGCGCCATCGCACTGCTGCACCCGCTGGTCGCTAGCGGCGTCATTCCGGCTGACACCCCAATCGCGATCAACGCCGTCTCCGGTTATTCGGGTGGCGGAAAGTCGATGATCGAAAGCTATGAGGTTGCCAAAGCCGCGCCGAGCTTCGAACTCTACGGCCTTGGCCTCGCGCATAAGCACGTTCCGGAAATCACCAAGTATTCTGGCCTGACGCGGCGGCCGATTTTTGTGCCGTCGGTCGGCAACTTCCGCCAGGGCATGCTGGTTTCGATCCCGCTGCATCTCGACACGCTGCCGGGCAAACCGGCACTTGCCGATCTCGAAGCCATACTTGCCAAGCACTACGGAAACGCAGCCAACGTGCGCGTTATCACCGGCGCGGCGAAAGAACTGACGCGGCTGGAACCCGAAGCCCTCAACGGCACTGACAAGCTCGAATTGTTTGTCTTCGGCAAGCCCGACGCCAATCACGCGCTGCTCGTCGCCCGGCTCGACAATCTCGGCAAGGGCGCGGCAGGTGCTGCCGTTCAAAACATCAAGCTGATGCTCGGTCTCGCTTAATCAGGCGGCCATCGCCGCGCGCATAAGATACAAATGGCGGACAGCGATGGCCAGCACGACGGCCGCCAGCGACTGGTGAGCAACGCCGAGGCTGATCGGAACCGCGTGCAGCAGCGTCACGATACCAAGCACCATCTGCGCGATGAGACCGCCGCCCAGCAGCATTGCCGAGTTCCGGATCTGGTTAGACTCCGCCCGCTTCAGAACGGCCATCATGTGCATCAGCCCGAGCGCCACGACGATATAAGCGGCCAAACGGTGGTTGAACTGAACCGTCGTCTCGTTCTCGAAGAAATTTACGATCCACGGCGTTTTGTCGAACAGACCTTCGGGAATAACAGCGCCATTCATCAGCGGCCACGTGTTGAAGTGCAGCCCGGCCTTGAGGCCGGCGACGAACGCGCCGAGTGCGACTTGGAGAAATACCAAGCCAACAACAACAGCGGCGATACGCAGACTGACCGGTTTAAGTGATGGTTCGCGAACGAGGTCGCCGCGTGGGGCAAGCTCCATCGCCAGCCAGACCAGCACGCCGAGAATAAGGAACGCGATCGAGAGATGCAGCGCCAGCCGGTACTGGCTGACATCGATGCGATCGACTAAGCCCGACGACACCATGTACCAGCCGGCCGCGCCTTGCAGGCCGCCGAGCGCCAAGACGCCGAGATATTTCGGTAACGCGCCGTCGCGCAGCATGCCGCGCCACCAGAAGACGAACAGTGGCACCGCGAACGCCAGACCGATGATACGGCCGAGGAAGCGATGCGACCACTCCCACCAGTAGATGACCTTGAACGCTTCAAGCGTCATCCCCTTGTTGACGAGATCATATTCGGGGATCTGCTTGTACTTCTCGAACGCCTCTTGCCAGTGGCTCTGATCGAGCGGCGGAATGGCGCCGAGGATCGGCCTCCATTCTGTAATTGAGAGACCGCTATCGGTCAGTCGCGTCGCCCCGCCGACCGCGATCATCGCGAGGACCAATGCCGCAACCGCGAGCAGCCATATCCGCACGGCGCGGTCGTTCGCCTGCGGCGTGACGTGGAGTTGTGCGACAGTCGTGGGCATGGCACCTGCGATGAAACGAATGGTTTTGGCCAAGACTAAGCGAGCCGGACCATTCGGCGGCAATGCGCCCTTCCGGCGCGGCGACACCACAGCGCGCTGAAAGTAGGTGCTAACCGATGACGCCCCGCACCCGCAAACTGGCCGGAACCATCCTGCTGGTAATTTTTTTGACCGTCTATGCCCTGCTCGCCATGATGGCGGCCATGATCCTTCAGGTCAACGCCAGCAAGGTCGTTGAACTCGCGTACTACGTGATCGCCGGACTGCTGTGGGTTCTGCCGGCCGGATGGCTGATCAAGTGGATGCAGAAGAGCTGAAGGCCGCAGCCTGGCGCGGCCGGGCACCAGCAAGTCGCTTGACCACATCACGGAACGCGAACGGCGCACCGGACAGCAGCACTTTGAGATAGCGGCTGTCCTGATAGTCGCCGTTGAGCGACACCCGTGGCAACGCCGTCAGCGCCGCGCGGTGGTGGGCATGGATCAAGCCCTTTTCAGTGGTGACGGCGGTGGTCAGGCCGAGGTCTGCCGCGAGGGCAAAATCGCGCGGACCTGCACTTGTCGCATCGCCATACGGATAGCTGAAGTGCCGGCACGGTTTGCCGAGTTCCTGCTCAAGACGCGCCACGCTGTCGACGATCTCGCGCCGCGCGTCGTCGTCGGAAAGTTTGGCAAGTGCGAAGTGGCTGCAGGTGTGGGCGCCAATGGTGACGAGCGGCTCGCGCGACAGATCGCGCAGTTCATCCCACGTCATCAGACACTCGTTGGCTAACTTAACACCGTCGATGCCATGTTGCGCGGCAAGGCCGGCAACAATCGCCCGGCTTTCGATTTCCGGAAGGCGGCGCAACCACCAGTAAATGTCATAATAGGCTGTCTCTTTTTCGGCGGTGCTCCCGGTCGCGAAGTGACGGACTTTACCTCCCTGTGTGACGGCGACGGACGTGGCAGCACGAATGACCGCTTCGAGCGTCAACCACCACAGATCACCTTTGCGATCGGGATAATCGGTCGGGACATAGAGGCCGAACGGCAAACCGAACTTCTTGAAGACCGGCAACGCAAAATCGCGGTTGTCGCGATAACCGTCGTCGAACGTAAAGCACGCAAATGGCCGGCGGCCTTCTGGATTTGCAAGCCGGCCGGGGATTTCGTCGAGCGACAGCACTTCAAAGCCGTCCTCGATCACCCGCTGAATGACGGTTTCGAGAAACTCAGGCGTGATTTTAAGGATTCGATTGGGCTCGAACGGTTCGGGCGCTTCAGGGCGGACGTGATGCAGGGTAAAGATCACCCCATCACCGCCGGTGTAGCGCGCCAGCATTCCGCCAGTGCCCGTATAATGGAGCGCGGAGAGGGCGGCTTTCAGGAGTCTGGTCGACTTCCGGCTCATAGACTGTGTCAAAACCAACTGGAACCAATGGCGCGGATGCGCTTGGCCACAGGACGTGCAAGTCGCGTGCAAGTGACACTTAACGCCGATTCAACGGCCTTTAAGCCGGGCACCCTTCGGTTAAATGCAGCGCGCACGCCAGAGTCGTCAACGGCTTCGCTAGGCGAGCGATGAGCTGAGCTGGGACGATCCGCTGCCCTTCGACAAGCGCTGTGCCGGATTGGCGCCGCCGGCCCGCTCAAAGCGGATCAGATCGATGTCGGCGACTTCGAAGCCGAGGAACGTTCCCGCCGGATCTTGCAGGGCGGCCGTGCGGCGCCCCGTATCGGTAATCAGGACACCCGTATCGACCCGCCCTTCGATCGCCTCGAACAGCCGGCGAGCGGCTTCATGCTTACCTGCAATGACGATGTGGTCGTACGCTTCATCAAGTGCGTCGAGCACCAGATTGAGTCGGTCCGGGTCCAGGTGGCCGCCAAGCATCAGAGCCCCTTCACCGCAGGTGATGATGTGAGCGTCACTGTGCGGCAAGCGGTGCACCACGTCCTCAAACGTCGCCTCGCCGGCCAGCAGCTCCGCCAGGCCAACGCTCTCTTCGATCGAATCATTGGCGGCGACACCTTGGCCGGGATTGCACCAGTCGATCAGAATCACAGTCTTGCCGTCATCGGCGATCGACTTTGTCAGTTCGGCGGCAACACCGGCCACCGAAACGGTTTCGGTTTCACCGGCGACAAGAGTACGGAATCCGCCTTGCCCCGTACCTTTGGCGACAATCCGCCGGGCCAGCGCTGGCAACGATCCAATTCTGATGAGCCCACCGGCATCATGCAGCGTATCGGGCGACGCCGCGCGCGCCATTTCGGCGGTCTCTGGCTCTGACCTGGCAATCGTCCGAACGTTGGCAAGTGCTGGCTCGGCGCGAGGGTGTAGCGGCTCGGGACGCAGCCGAGCTGCAGGTGCATCAACCGGCGCTTGACGCCGTGCGCCTGTGAGAAGCGCGCGCGTGATCGTTCCGGCAAGGCCAAACAGGAAGGTGGCAAATGCGACCAGGGCCGAATACGGCGCTTTGCGCGGGAACACCGGAACACTCGCGGCGCGTGCTTTGGTGACGAGCTGGGCTTCGACCGGTACGGCGCGGCTATCGGCCTTGGCGCGATTGGCTTCAAATTGCGCCTGCAGACGTTCCAGCTCGGCGCGCTTGGATTTCGCCTCGGTTTCGAACTGGCGCAACTTCACTTCATCGGGTCCGGTGTCGACGACACGCGCCTTGATCTCATTGAGGCTCTTGGTGATGGACTCTTCGCGCAGCCCCGCGACTTTCGCCTCTTTTTCAAGGCTTTCGACGACTTTAGCGACTTCGGCGGTGATCTGCTTCTTGAGACCGGCAAGATCGGCGTTGATTTGCTGCATGCGGGGATGGCCGGGCAGCAGTGTCGCGGACAGCTCGGAAATTTGCCGTTCGAGACCCACCCGCTGCTGCACGAGATTCTGGACCAGCGGCGACTTTTGCACGTCGGGCAGAGCGTCCGCGCTGCCGCTCTTGAACATTTCCTTGGCCGACTTGGTGCGCGCGTCGGCTTCACTGCGCGCCGCCTTGGCTTTCGACAGTTCGGCTGTCAACTCGGCAAGCTGTTGCTCGTTGAGACCGGTCGACTGCTGACCGCCCTTGAAAATGTTGGCTTCGCCACGGAACTTTTCGATCGCGGCTTCCGCGCTCGAGAGTTCTTCCTTGAGCTTCTCGACTTTGGGTTCGAGCGCCTTTTGCACTTCGTCGGTCTCGATCACGGTCGCCTTGGCGAGTGCCTCGCGATAGGTTTCGGCGAGCTTGTTGGCGACATCGGCGGCAAGGTTGGGGTCGGACGAAGTGAAGCGAATGTTGATCGCCCGGCTTTCCTTGGGCGAATAGACTTCGAGCTTCTCGTAGAATTTTGACTGGACGCGGTCTTCTTCGCTTTCGCCGGGACGCGGCGCGCCGATGCCGGCCAGTCTCAAGACCCGCGAGATCACGTCCGGCGCACCCAGCGCGGCGTTGAACTCGACGCGATCGTTGAGCGACATTTCAGCAATTAGTTTCTGGCTCAAGTCCGGCGAAAGCAGCGCGCGCACGTGCGTGTTAACGGCTTCCTTGTCCATCCGGACAGTCACAGAGTCCTGCGACAAGCCATCTTTCTGCGGCGACGAGAACGGATCGCTGACGCCCTTGGCGACAATCTGCAATTGCGCTTCCGATTCATAGCGCGGTGCGGTCAGCGACAGCACGACGTAGGTCAATGCCCCGAGCACCAGGGACGCAATCAGCAGCCGCGGTACGCGCCGCCGGATCTGGCTCCAAACAGCGGGCAGCTCGATATCGTCGGGGGAAGCGGTGGTCATGGGGCGCGACCTGATTGTCTGAAAGACTCGTGGGACCGAAACGCAGCGATTCGCGATTTAAGGGCCGCGCGGGTAAGGATTTCCTTAACCCGTCCCGGTCTGTGACGTGCGGTGAGCGTTTGTTAACTTCCCGGTCCTACAACGGAGGCATGCGTCATCGTCCGTTGGAAGTCCGAACCATGCCGTCGCGCGCCGTGCGAGCCTGTCTCATCGTTCTGGTTGCAGCCGCCACTGCAACGCTTGCTGGCTGTGCCGATGGTCCTGATGGCTTGTTCCCGGATTTCGCGGTAGCGCCTGCTGTCGGCCCCGATGGCTATCCCATTCCGGAAGGCCCGCCGGCCGTCCAGACAGATGAAATTACGACATTCGGCGAACCGCCGGTTGTGCCGGCCGCTTATTCCGGTCCGCCGCAGGCGGTTGCCGACACCGACGGACCGTATCTGCTCGACACCGGCGACCGGCTGCGCGTGTTCATTTACGGACAACCCAATCTGTCGCGCAGCTACACCGTCGATCATGACGGCCGCATCACCGTGCCGCTGATCGGCGCCGTCAAAGCGCGCGGCCGCACGACGACCGATCTCGAACACGCCATCCGATCGCAACTGGCCGTCGAATTCGTGAAAGACCCGCAGGTCACTGTCGACATCCTGCAGAACCGCCCGTTCTTCATCCTTGGCGAGGTCAAGACCGCCGGTCAGTACCCGTATGTCTCCGGCATGACCATCAGGACCGCGATTGCCATTGCCGGCGGCTTCAGCGAGCGCGCCAGCGAGCGGTCGTTCCGCATCACGCGCCGCACCAACGGCTTCGTCGAGGAAATCGACGCGCCCGGTGACTACATCGTTCGTGCCGGCGACACCATCGAGGTCTTTGAGCGCTTTTTCTAAGCTGAGTGTCGGGGTGGCCATGTCCAATACGTCAGGGGCCGGCCCGCGCCGCATCCTCCACGTCATGCGCGCGCCGGTCGGCGGGCTGTTCCGCCATGTGCTCGATCTGGCAGGCGAGCAGGCGAGACGCGGTCACAGCGTCGGCATCATCGCGGACGCCAATGCCAGCGATGGCCTGACCCGTCAGCGCCTCGCGGCCATCGAGCCCAATCTTTCGCTTGGCCTCGCCCTGATCCCGATGAGCCGTAAGCCGGGCCTTGGCGATTTTGCTGCCGCTCGTGCGGTCGGCCTGCACGCGAGTACCCTCAATCTCGACGTCCTACATGGACACGGCGCCAAAGGCGGCGCCTACGCTCGCTTTGCCGGCAAATCTCTCGCGCGCACCGGCAAGGCGCCGAAGAGCTTCTACACGCCGCACGGCGGCGTTCTGAATTTCCGCGCGGGCAGCCTGGAAGCGCGCGTCTATCTCGGCATTGAAAAGGCACTCGCTGGGTCCACCAACGGCATCATCTTCGAAAGCGACTTCGCGCGACGCGCTTTTGAGGCCGGCGCCGGTCTCGACCGCGTCGCTTGGCGCGTTGTGCCCAATGGCCTGCAGCCTGCCGACTTCGAGGATCATGTCCCGAACGATGATGCGGCTGATTTTCTGTTTATTGGCGAACTGCGCGACATCAAAGGCGTCGACGTGTTGTTGCGAGCGTTGAAGCGGCTCTCGAACGTGCGGCCGGTTTCGGCCGTCATCGTCGGGGCAGGTGCCGAAGACGCCAATCTCAAGGCTTTGGCAACCGAGCTTGAACTGCAAAGTTGCATCCGCTTCACCGGGGCATTGCCGGTCCGCGTTGCCTTGCCGATGGGACGCTGCTTGGTCGTGCCCTCCCTCAAAGAGAGCTTTCCCTACGTCGTGCTCGAAGCAGCGGCGGCTGGGCTGCCGCTCGTATCAACCAACGTCGGCGGCATTCCTGAAATCGTCGCCACCACAGACACAGCCCTTGTTCCGCCCGGGGACGATGAGGCGCTATCCGGGTTGATGGCCGCGGTCATGTCAGACTGGGACGGCGCAAAATCACGAGCTGCGCGTCTCAAATCCTCTGTTGCACGCCGCTTTACCGTTGCCGGTATGGCCTCGGACATCCTCGAGTTTTATGAGACAGCGCCGGGTCGTTAACCGTTCGCTAACCACTGGCGGGAGTTTAACCTCCGGCAATCAAGATTAATCCCCCTCTGGCACGCTCGGTGCTTGCGGACAGGCGAGACCAACACAGTCCACCCTGCTCCGAGACCCCATGACCGCCGCTGTACACGCACTGTCCGAACCATCAGACGCACGGCCGGCATCGGCCGAGATCATTCCCCTGCCGAGACTGTCAGGCAGGCTGGCGTCCGGTAAGGCGGCTTTCGTGTCCGATCGCGTGCTGACCGGCGCGGTACGCGCGGCAGATAGCGTCGTCACGTTCGTCACCGGACTGATGATCGCAGCCCTTTACGTCAAGCCGCCGGTTCTCCTGTCGGACGCCACCTATCTGACCGCCATCGCCGGTGCGAGCCTGCTTGTCCTCGTCGTGTTTCAAGGGCTCGGTCTCTACGAGACTTCGAACCTGTCATCGACTGCGCGCCAGCTGCCGCGCACGCTGCTCGGCTGGACCATTGCGTTTGTCGCAATTGAATCGGCGATCCTGTTTCTCAAAATGGGCGAAGACTTTTCACGCGTCTGGCTGGCGCTGTGGTTCTTGGCTGGTTCTGCCGCACTCATTTCCGTCCGCGCAATCATCAGCGGCTTGGTCCGCAATTGGGCCAAGCAGGGCCGGCTCTATCGCCGCGCCGTGATCTATGGCACCGGCGAAGTCACCAATGAGGTGATCAGTCAGCTCGAACAAGATCTCACCACCGACATCCGCATCACCGGCATCTTTGACGACCGCGATGACGCCCGCGCGCCGCGCATCGTGCGCGGTTATCCCCGTCTGGGCGGGCTGAATGAGCTGCTGGCCCATGGCCGCGACAGCCGCATCGATCTGGTCATCGTCGCGCTGCCGGTTGCCGGAGAAAAACGCCTGGCGGATGTCGTCAAGAAGTTGTCTGTCCTGCCGGCTGACATCAAGCTTCCGGCCCGCGCCACCGGCATCCGGTTCTCGCCAAAGATCTACAGCCACGTCGGCACGGTCGCCATGATCGACCTCTACGACAAGCCGATTGCCGACTGGGGCACTGTGTCGAAGTGGGTCTTCGACAAGATCATCGCGCTCGCCGCCATCGTTCTACTGGCGCCCGTTATGGCGGCGGTTGCCGCTGCCATTCGCCTCGACAGCCGCGGCCCTGTCTTGTTCCGCCAAAAGCGCTACGGCTTCAACAACGAACTGATCGAGGTCTACAAATTCCGCTCGATGTACACCGACCGCTGCGACGCGGCGGCCGCCAAGCTCGTCACCAAGGATGATCCACGCGTCACCAAAGTCGGCCGCTTCATCCGCAAGTCCAGCCTCGATGAGCTGCCGCAGCTTTTCAACGTGCTAAAGGGCAACTTGTCGCTCGTCGGCCCACGCCCGCACGCCCTCTCGGCCAAGGCCGCCGACCGGCTGTACGACGAGGTGGTCGACGGCTATTTCGCCCGCCACAAAGTGAAACCCGGCATCACCGGCTGGGCGCAGATCAACGGCTGGCGCGGCGAAACCGATACGCCGGAAAAGATCGAGAAACGCGTCGAACACGATCTCTACTATATCGAGAACTGGTCGGTGCTGTTCGACCTCTACATCCTCGTTAAGACTCCATTGTCCCTGCTCAAAACCGACAACGCGTACTGAGCAGAACGGCGGCCCCGGCGGCAGGCTCCTTGCATAGCGGGGAGTGTAGTGGCCGAACGAGGGACACGTCGTAACAATGCTGATCGCCGCCCAGCCGCGCTTCTTACATCCGATTGATAGAAAGACGGTCGAGCGGCCGGCCGAGTTCGCGCGCCAGAAGAGTGCCGCCCACCTCCTCGTTCTGGCGGCAGTGTGGCTGACGTTCGCAACCAGCGGCGTGGTGTTTTCCGAACCGGCACCGATCGACGCTCTGACCATGGGCTTGATGGTTCTGCTGCCCGTCGTTGGGTTGTTCGACCCCCGCCCGATGCTGCTGACCTACATTAGTTTGTGGATGGTCGCGGCCGCGTCCGCCTGCCTCGCCTCGACGTTTTCGTATCACGTCGTCGACAGCATCAAGCACACGTCCGTTACGGTTTATCTCTACGCCGCCTCGTTCGTGATCGCCGGTTTCATCGCGCGGCGTCCTATCCCGCACATGACCCTCATCTACAGCTCTTGGCTGTTCGCTGCCCTGGTTGCGGCGATCGCCGGTCTCGCCGGCTATATGGGCCTCGTGCCCGGCGCCGGCGAACTGCTGACCAAGTTCGGCCGCGCCACCGGCACCTTCAAAGACCCGAATGTGTTCGGGGCGTTTCTGGTGGCGCCGTTCCTGTACTGCCTGCACATCGCGCTGACGAGCAGAGCCCTCAAATCCATGCTCTCGTTGGGTGCGGCCGGCCTGCTCGCCACCGCAGTGTTGTTGAGCTTCTCGCGCGGCGCATGGATGAACCTCGCCGTCGCCACCGCGCTGTACGGCTATCTTGCGTTTGTTACCGCCGGGACCGCTGCCCAGCGCCGCCGGATCATGGCCCTGGTCCTTGTCTCGACAGCTTTGGTTGCGACGGCCGTCGCCATCACACTGCAATTCGACGCGGTTGCCAAACTGATGAGCGAGCGCGCCAGCGTCACCCAGAGTTACGATGTCGGTCCTGATGGCCGCTTCGGCGGCCAGGAAAAAGCGTTCGCATTGATCCTCGAAAACCCGTTCGGCATCGGCGCGCAGCAATTCGCGCCCGTCTTCCACCACGAGGAAGTGCACAACGTCTACCTGTCCATGGTTCTCAACGCCGGATGGCTCGGCGGCGGGGTTTATTGGATCATGGTCGCATTGACGCTCGTTCTCGGCTTCGTGCACGCCATGAAGTCATGCCGGTCGCGGCCTCTGTTTCTGATCGCCTACGCCGCCTTTGTGGCAACTGCCTTCGAAGGCGCGATCATCGATACCGACCACTGGCGCCACTTCTATCTACTGATGGCCATCGTCTGGGGGGTCATGAGTATCCCGCGCGAGGCAGCCCCGTGACCAGCCGCGCCCTCGCTGCCATCAATCTCGTCCGTCCGCCGCCAAAACGGCCGCGTGTCGACGGACTGAAGCGCTTGAAATCCCGCGCCAGGATGCGCGCCGCCGCACTCTTCTGGCGAAGGATCAACTTCGCCTTCCTGATCGTGTCGTTCTGTCTCTTGCTGTGGGGTGACGGCAGCGTCAGCGCGCTGCCGGTCGCCCTATTTGCGCTGGCCGCAACCCTATTCGAGCGAACGGCCGAAGGGCCGCCTCAAAGGCGGCGTCGCAAAATCGTCCGCGACCGGCGGCCGATCCTGCTCAAGAAAGTTCTCGTGGTGCCAACACCGCGCCGTGAAGGGCGCATCATCGCGTTGCCGGCCGCACCCATCATTCTCGCCTTGCCGCCGAGCCGCCCGCGCTCACGCGCCGCCCGGCGTGAGACGGCAATTGGCGAAGACAGCGAGTAACGAAGCGACTAGTGACCTGCCTCGTCGGCCGAGTCAGAATTCAGCTGACCGTAATTCTCCTTGCCGATCCGGCCGAGGAGTTCGAGCTGGGTTTCGAGGAAGTCGAGATGGCCCTCCTCGTCCTTCAACAGGCTTTCGAACAGCGCCATAGAGACAAAGTCACTGTGCTTGCGGCAGATGTCGCGGCCGTGGGTGTAGGTTTCGATCGCGATTTTCTCGCCCTTCATGTCGCATTCCAGAACTTCCTTGATGTCCTGGCCGATCATCAGCGGAGCGACGTGCTGCAGGTTCGGGTGCCCTTCGAGATAGATGATGCGATCGACGATCTTGTCGGCGTGCGCCATTTCCTCGATCGATTCCGCCCGCTCCTTCTTTGCAAGCTTGGTGTAGCCCCAGTTGGCGAGCAGCCGGTAGTGCAGCCAATACTGACTGATCGCGCCGAGTTCGAGCTTCAGCGCTTCGTTCAGGATCTCGATGATCTCTTTATTACCTTTGCCCTTCATGGCGCCTACCCTTGCATGGTTCAAAAAATCGCAATCGGCGCGCTGCCATCGTGGTGCGCGTCGTCATTAGAACTAATATAAGCAAGAGAACCGCGAATAGCGACTAGGCCTTGCGGCGAAAATTGCCGTCGTCCTGTCGAATAGCTGTGGCGGCTGGCCGCGCCAGCCGCGTCTGCGAACTCTTGCGGGCCGGCTTGGCAATCACTTCGATTAATTTGCTCTTGGCGGTCGCGCAGGCGCACGGGCAGATTTGTCCGGCTCGCTCCAGGGCTTCCATCTTGGCGTAGATCGTGTCGGCAGCGAGCGGCGCGCAGCCGCAGCAGTCCATCTTCTTTTGCAGATGGCGATAGACGACACCAGGAGTCGGCAGGGGGGCGTCCGGCTGGCTCATGATTTCGAGCACGGCCTGTTCCAGATCTTTGTCGGTGATGACGGCGCAGGAGCAGATGATCATCGATCGGCTCCGGGGCGGACGTGGTGGGCCACTGCCCAGAACATGATCGTCGCGTACCCAGTCATTGGAACTCCAATTGGCGGGGTTCAAGGCCCCAAAATCGGATTGGCGATGCCATGACATGGCCGTGGCAGTGCCAATCTGTCAAGCGTCACGGCGGCGCGCCTGATAGCTTAGAACCATTCAAAAATATTCGTTCCTGGTGAACGCCGTTAGTGCCGCCGGGAACAGCGGAACGT
Source organism: Hyphomicrobium sp. (assembly GCA_031415475.1). Lineage (GTDB taxonomy): Bacteria > Pseudomonadota > Alphaproteobacteria > Rhizobiales > Hyphomicrobiaceae > JAGVSR01. The sequence continues at coordinate 3,784 of JANORU010000306.1, read as the reverse complement.
GTCCGCCGTCCGTAACGTCACCCCATCAATCAGGGAGGCGTTATCGTGACCCGCGCAAAAGATCATTCCTATACGTTCGAAGGTGGTGCGACCGGCGTTCTGCTGGTTCATGGCCTGTGCGGAACGCCGACCGAGATGCGCTTCATCGCCAACGGTTTTGCTCGCGAAGGCTACACGGTGTCCTGCCCACAGCTCGCCGGTCACTGCGCCACCATGGCCGACCTCGAAGAGTCGACCTGGCAGGAGTGGTATCAAACCGCCGAAAAGGCGCTCATCGAACTGTCGGCCCGGTGCGGGAAGGTGATCGTTGCCGGCCTCTCCACCGGTGCGGTCCTCGCCCTTATGCTGGCCGCCAATCACCCCGATAAGGTGAAGGGACTGGCCCTTTATTCGCCGACCCTTTGGCTCAACGGCCGCCAGATTCCCTGGTACGCCCGGATGTTCCGGGTCGTCACGTTCAAGGCCTTTGCCCGCCTGATCAAGTTCCCGGCGCCGCTCGAATTCGGCATTAAGGATGCGCGGCTCCGCGCCTTCATCAAAAAGGCCCTCGCCACTCCCGGCGCCCCGCCGGTGCCCTTCAAAACCCCGGGCGGCGCAGTCCTCGAACGCCGCTGGCTGGTTGACGCAACCTTGAAGCTGATCGGACGCATCACCCAACCGGTGCTCATTATCCACCCGCGGGAAGACGACTACGCCGGCCTGTCGAACGCCACCTACCTGCAGGAGACCCTCGCCGGTCCTGTCGATCTGGTTGTGCTCGAAGACAGCTATCACCTGGTCACCATCGACCGGCAGCGCGGCGTTGTGCTCGAACGGTCGCTCGAATACGCCCGGCGCTTGTTTGGCAACTCAATGAAATATAACGATAAAATGGCTGCATGAGAAAAGTATCGAAATTATGACCGGCCTGTTTCTCGCGGAACAGCCGTTCGGGCGGGCGGACGGCATATTGGCTTCAACGACGAACGAGACCCGGACGTCGCAAGCCAACAAAACTCAACTCGATGGAGACACCAATGACCCGCAAATTCTCAAAGACCCTGGCCGCCACCGTCATCGCCGCCTCGCTCGCCCTCACCAACTCGGCCGAAGCCGGCCGCGGTCTTGGCGTCGGCATCGGCCTCGGCATCCTCGCCGTCGGCGCCATGGCCGCTGCCTCCAACTCCCAGCACCAGGCCAAGCAGAAGCGCTCCTACGAAGCCAAGCAGAACTCCGTCGCCCACACCCGTGCCAAGGCAAAAGCTCAGGCCCAGGCCGAGGCCAAGGCCGAAGCCCGGGCCCGCGCCGCCGCGGAAGCCAAAGCAGACGCCAAGGCTCGTGCCATCGCCGCCGCCAAGGCCGAAGCCCGCCGCGATTATGCCGCCCAGAAGGCCAAGGAAGCCAAGCAAGAAGCTGTCGAAGTTGCAGCCGCATCCAAGGCTGAGCCGGTCATTGTCCCGACCGAGCCGCTGTCGCAGAGCCTGACGGCCGTAACGCCGGCAACGACCGCTGCTCTGACCACCGTCACGGAGCCGGCCGCGCCGACGACCACCGAACTGACACCGGTCGCGACAACCACCACCGAAGCCCCTGCGGCAACCGCCGAAGCCGAGACCGAAGGCGACTGCAAGAAGTTCATTCCGGCGGTTGGCGTCACGGTTTCGGTCGCCTGCGAATAAGGCAGCCCACCTGCAGTCACGGCCTTAGATCAGGCGCCCCAACCGGGCGCCTGATTGCTTTTTCGGGGCCTCCCAAGAAATTCTTCGCCAAATGTTGCCCCTGTACCTGGCGGAACAGCGCCACCCAGCGGATCGCAGCAAGATCAGTTCATCAGACACCAACTGGCCGACACCAAGTTCCTGGGCCAGCCCCAGACAAACCTGAACCCGCCCAAACAAACTTAAACCCGATGGAGACCGTCATGACCAAGTCCTCGATCCTCTCGCTCGCCGCCGCCCTGGTTGCCGCCAGCATCTCATTTGCCCCGGCCGCTCAAGCCAATGGCATGCGCTTGAACTTCGGCGGCCCGATCGGCAGCTTCGTCGCCCGCCCAACACCGGGCTATGGCGGCTCGTCGTCATACGGCTCGAAGGCCAAGTGCGCCAAGAAGGCGCCGAGCCAGCAGGTCGCCCGCCACTCGGTCGAAAAAACTGAGCGCACCAAGGTTGCCAAGGTTCACAGCAAGCCGGCCCGCACTCAGGTCGCTTCGATCGAACGGACCGAGAAGAAGGCCAAGGTTGAGGCCGACACCACGCCGGTCACAACCGCTACGGAAACGACCACGACATCGAACGCCTCCCAGTCGCTCGCTGCCGGCGCGCTGCCGGCCGCAGAAACCATTGCCGCCGAACCTGCCCCCGAGGCCGTGGTTGCTGAGACGCAGGACACCATCGAGCCGGTCCAGACCGAAACGGTCAAAACCGCCAGCATCGAAACGACGGCGGCTGCCAAGGAATGCAAGAAGTTCATCCCGGCGGTCGGTGTCACCGTGACGGTCGGCTGCGACAAGTAACGAAATCTGACGAACGCAAACGAGAGTGCTGGACAACCGGAAACGGTTGCCCGCACTCTCAAACCATCTCCTCACCCCAAGTCCTCCCAGCCCTTCAAGACCGAGATCGAGACACCCAATGAGCAATGGCCCAGACATGATGGCAGGCGGGATGGAACCAGGCCTGACGGTGAAAACCATCAAGATGGCGCCGAAGCTCGCCTACCGGAATCTCTTCCATGACCGGCTGAGCCTGATCGTCACGCTCGTCGGCATTGTCTTCTCGCTCATCCTGGTCGCCGTCCAGACCGGTCTCTACATCGGCTCGGAACAGAAGATCGCCACAGTCCTCGACAAAACGCCGGCTGATCTTTGGGTGGTTCCGTTTGGCACCAAGTCGTTCGACGATCCGGCGCTGCTGACCGGCCGCGAAAAGTACTCGATCCTGTCGACACCCGGCGTCAAGCGCGTTGAGGAAATGGTGGTCAGCTTTGCCGGCTGGCGCAAACCGCTCGGCGGCAAGAAGGCTTTCATCCTCGTTGGTCTCGACACCAAGAACGGCAGTGTCCAGCCGTGGAATATTGTCGAAGGCAGCCCCGCTGAACTCGAAGCGCCGAATTCGGTGGCTGTCGATCAATCGTATCTCAAGGACCTGGGCATCGATGGCCTCGGCGCGCGGGCCGAAGTCAATCAACAGCGCGTGCAGGTGACTGCCCTGACCAAGGGCATCCGCTCGTTCACAACGCTTCCCTATGTGTTCACCAGCATCAGAAACGCCCGCAAATTGGTCGACGCTGCGCCCGAACAGGCGACCTACCAGCTGGTCCATTTGCGCGAGGGCGCCGACCTCGAGACCGCGCGCGCGGCGATCTCATCGCGACTGCCCGACACGGAAGTTCTCACGCACGCCGAATTCCGCGATCGCAGTCTCAACTACTGGATGTTCAATACCGCCGCCGGTGCGGCCCTGATTGCTGGCGCCGCACTTGGCGTTATCGTCGGCGTCGTGATCGTGGCGCAGACGCTCTATTCGAGCACCAAGGACCACTTGAACGAATTCGCGACGCTGCGCGCGCTCGGCGCATCGGCCAGCTACATCCACGTCGTTATTCTGATCCAGGCGATCCTGTCGGCGATCATCGGCTACATCATCGGCTTTGCGATGATCATGCTGCTCATAAACGCGACCAAAAATTCGACATTGAACATTGTGATGACGCCCAAGCTCGCCTTCAGCCTGTTCCTGCTGACACTGGGGATGTGCGTGTTCGCGGCGATCTCGGCGATCTTTAAAGTCACCCGCATCGACCCGGC
>JANORU010000305.1:0-7302 GCA_031415475.1 Hyphomicrobium sp. | reverse complement strand
GATTGGTCAATCGCTGCAGACCGCTTTCCGCTGGTTCGTCTGGATTGTAGGCCTTCTCAAGCGAATGGACGAGTCGGCGCAGATAGTAGTCGGCATAGCTGCCGACATCGGGCGTCATTTGCGCATAGCCGAAATAAGCAAGTCCGGCCCGGTGGGCTGAGGTTCTGAGGGCGCGAAGAAGATGCGTTTTGCCAGCGCCCGATTGGCCGTGGAACAGCAGGATGCGCGCCGGTGTCGATGAGCTAGACGCCGACGTAACGGCCGTCAAAAGATCGCTGAACTTGCGGCGCGCTTTGACATGCACGTCCGCCACGTCGACCGGATCGGCGCGCCAGATATCGTCTTCCCAGGTGATCGATTGCTCGAACGCCCGGTGCAGTCCGTCGGTGGGCGCAGCCTTTACGGCCTCTTGTTGCATCGAACCAAATTCCACAACGTCGGTTTATCTCGGTCGTTCAGTCCTCAACGCGCACAAAGTGCCAGACCGTGTTCTTGTAGGCTGTTGCCGACCGCTCGATCAGGGCGAGCTGGGCTTTGTCCTTGAGATCGGCGTTGGACAGCACCAGCGCGCCTTGACGATGCGCTTCGGCCAACATGCATTTGAATTCGATCTCGGTGACGTTCCAACCGGCGCGGCGCGCGCGAATCGCATCCCAGACTTGGGAGATAAAGGCCTTTCGATTGCCTGGCCAGCCCTGCGCGCAGGACTGTGCCGCGCTCAGCACGTCACGGGAAAATTCCGCGAGCCCGGGCCGTGATTGAACGGGTGCTTCGGCGGCCGATGGCAAGGCCACGGGGCTTACGTCATTTGCGGGTTTGCTGACCACCAGTTTCGGCGGCGCTGGCCGGTCGGGCGCTGGCTTTGGTATGTCAGCTTGAACGGCGACAAGCCGGCGAAAAAGTCCGAGCCGGAGCTGATCGGTCTCACCTTCAGGAACGCCGGCAAAGTCGGCTGCGAGGGCCGCGACCAGCTTGGCGTCGGTCGAAATTTCGCGTGGCGATCGGAGGAGCTGGCCGGCGAGCGTGCGCGCCGCTTTCGACGACAGACTCGATCCCTTGCCGAACCCGGCTTTGAGCTTGTTGCCGAATGCGCGCTCCAACGCCACGACCGCCAATTGGGCTCGCAGTTTGCTCGCCGGCACCGTGCGCTTGCCCTTGAGACCGAAGGCGCGCTGTACAATCGCCGTTCTGAGACCCTCGGCGTCGGCGAGAGTTGTCAGTCTCGGTAAACTTTCGCCCTTGAGACCCAGCGCCTTGGCGATCAGTGCGGTATCGCGGAGCGTTGCCCAATCTTCGCTGCCGTCGAGTTTCAAGCCAAGAAACTTGGCAGCAGCCGCTGTTCCGGTGTCCGTGACCGTCAGCCGTCCGCGCGTATCCTTGATCTGGCCGCTATCGACGAGGGTGCCGATCTCACGCTCAATCGCGGACTTGGCCTCGGCCGCCAGCAGTGTTGGCGCCAGCCACGGCGCAAATTCACGCACGCATTCGGCGCGCGTGGCGCCGCCGTCCGGAGCCATCCGCGTAAGAAGGATCGCGGCCAGCGCCGCTGTCCGAGGCTCGGCATTCAGCGCTTCGGGAGCGCGGGTGAGACCGCTGCGGGCGTCGCTCATCGAGCCTCCAAGGTTGACCCTGCTTTGGGCGGCGACTGCTCAGCCAAGCCCGGGCCGGAACGCACGAATCACACGAGTTGCGCGAGCACTTTGCGAGAGATGCGCGTCACTTGGAAGGCGCTGCCGGCTGTCCTCCCCACAAGACCAGCGGGCCGCGGCCCAAGAGCCACGACGCGGACACCGCCGAGATCGCCGAATCGCCGAGCTTTCGCCGCCGCCCGGCCGCATTGGTGTCACCTTCCCCCGGCTTACTCAGTTGACGCCGCAGACGATGCTGCGCCGGGTCGTGTGGGTCTGACTGTGTGGGACCGAGGTACGGGGACGAGCGGGTTGACCACCGGGGAGATTGCTTCCGGATCGATTCGTCAGACCTTTTTTACCATTAACGGGGGGTTAAGGGGTCTTCGGTAATGCTCATCACGGTATCCGCGCGTTTTCTGGCGGGAGTTGAAAGAATGTATCGCGTCGCGCTCTCAGTCATTGTTGCCGTCACTTTGGCAGCTTGTAGCCTCAACACATCCGATGTTGCCCCAACCATGTCGGGATCGCCGTCGCAGACGGCGGCAATCTCGAAACGCTTGCCCGCCGGTGCGCTCGGCGGCGACGCGTCAGCCGTTTCGTCAAATCAGAACGTGAAACTGGCGAGCCTGGGCGACAAGGCCCCGGCCGGCACCTACGAACAGGCCACCAAGGGCGCGCTTGTCGACCGCGATTACACTTCGACCCATCTCAATCCCGAGCTGGCGCGCGATATCATCAATCAATACCGCAAAGACAATAAGTTGAAGCCGTTGAAGCTCAACGCCGAGCTCAGCGAAGCGGCCAAGGCGCATTCGCGCGATTTGGCCAAATGGGATCGCATTTCGCACTACGGCTCGGACGGCTCGAACCCCTGGGATCGCGTCAAGCGGACCGGCTACAAGGCCCGCCTCGCCGCTGAAAACGTCGGCACCGGCCAAGTTGATTTCGGCGAAGTTATCAAGGGCTGGAAAGACAGCCCCGGCCACAACAAGAACCTGCTGCTGTCGGACGCGACCGACATGGGCCTCGCCCTGGTGCAAGACCCGAAAACTGAATTCAAATCGTTCTGGACGCTGGTGCTCGGCTCGCCGATCTGAGTGAGTAATCCAAGAGCTCAGCTCAACAAATATTAACCCCGGTGAGAACCTCTCGCCGGTTTTTTTTGGCAGCGAATACTCAAAGTTTCGGCAGATTGTTCCAGATCGCGATCTCGATCTCAAGCCGGCGGCGGGCGACGATATAATTCATGACCGCCGCGGTCATCAGCGAGATCGAGGTTGCCGTGGCTGCGCCGATCAGCCCGTAGTGTGGCACAAGCGCGAAATTAAGCGCGATGTTGAGCAGTGCCGACATGACCAGAACGGACGCGCACAGCGCCTGTTCGCCCAGCATATTGAGCAGGAATTCGACCGGCCCGAACGAGGATCGGAACAAGAACCCGGCGACCAGAATGAACATCACCGGATAGCCCTGCTCGAAGCCCGGGCCGAACAGCGACAGCAGCGGCTGGCCAAGCGCCAGAATGATCGCGGCGCTGAGCAAAGATGGCCAAAACGTCCAGTTTACAGCGTCTTTGACAAACGATCTGAGGCCTTCCTTGTCGCCGCGTGCGTTCAAGGATGCAAACCGGTTGGCAACCGCGCTGCCAACTGCGTAGTGCACGAACATGATCAGGCTCATGGTCTTGGCCGAAGCAAAGTAGATGGCGACATCGGTCGGCGTCATGTAGCGCGAGATGACCAGAATGTCGGTATTCTGCAGGGCCAGTTCGGCGGCCGAGACGACGACCAGCGGCAGCGAAATCTTGAGCCACGGGCCGAACGCCACGCGCCGTGCTCCCGCCGGCACAGCGCGCTTCACGCGGCCATGGATGAGCGCCATCTGCACAAGACTTGCGACCCAGGTGGCGACGATGGCAGAACCAGCGGCAGTCGCCGCGTTGGCCGGAAAGCCAGCAAAGATTGCGACCGCCATCGAGGCGAGTAACAGAACCGGCCGCAGCACATACGGCGGCAGCAGCGCGCTCCACATCCAGCCCTGGCCGCGGCCAATGCCATCCTGCACTTCGGTGACGGCGTAGATCGGGATGCAGACGAGCGCCAGATAAGCGGGCAGTACCGTGTAGCTGGCAATCGACGAACCGAAAACGTGCAAGCCGGCAAGACCCGCGAGCGCGACCAGCGTTCCGACGGCAAAGGCGAACAGCCGGCCACCGAGAACAAGGCCGCGATAGTGCGCGAAGTCGCCGCTGTCGCGGTACTGCGGCAGGAGCCGCATCATGACGAGGTTCATACCGAGGTGCGAAAGCCCGCCGAGTACCAGCACCCAGGTCCAAACGAAAACATAGACACCGTAGTCGAAGCTGCCGATCCAGCGCGCCAGCACGACTTGGCTGAGATAGAGAACGGCGGCGCTGAGGACGCGGACCGAGAATGCGGCCAGCGCATCGCGCTGCGCCTTGGCGCGATCGTCAACGCCGGTCAGGGTGCGTCGGAACTCAGCTGTCAGGCGCTGCATCAGGATTGCTGTTTCGGCGAACGGTTGGAGGGCGGCTGTCGGGCCGGCGGCGGCAACCGAAATCGCAGCAGCTTCATGTGCGTGAGTATGACTGGACATGACTGAGGTTTCGTTGCTGGTGCGCGGACCGATCAGTGCTGGCCTGTCCGGACCGACTCTCGCTTGCGCACCAGCTCGGCCACTCCAGCCCACGCCCACGACCGGCCAGCATCCCCCTGAGTGCCGTGAAAAGACGAGAAAAAGTCTGCTACGTCAGCAGCATAGGCGCCATGCCGGCCTTCCAAAACGGCGGCCATGAATTCGACGTCCCGCGGCGTCGGGGTGGCGTCCTCATCCGGGTGCCAAGCGGCAGTGGATGTCATTTTGGGTCTTTGAGTGTCCATGACCCAGAGGGAAGCAAGAACAGCGCCAGCCGCTCATGTCAGGCGGCGGACTGGAGCATTTGTCCCTCGAAGTGGCCACCGGTTCGTCGCAGAAAATGCGACCAAACAATAATGTATAGTTGCAGATCGAAACTTATGCAGCAGCCGGGTTACTGTGCCGACGACGGCGGCGTATCGGACTTGGCTGGCTCGGCGGCCGACGAAGATGACTTGCCGGACGCCTCCTTGGCAGCTTTTTCCTCGGGTGTTCGCTGCTTGATAATCACAGGCACGCTGCCAGGGTTGGCCTGAATGACGGTCGCGCCCGCCTTCGCGTTCTTGGCCGCGAGTTTGGCAGCCTTGGCCTTGGCGGCCTTGATCCGCTCCTTGCGGGCGACGACCGCCGGGTTGCGCCGGCCGTTGCCGCAGTCCCACGACATGATGGATTTGCGCACGCTTTGCACGTCACGCGCGTCCGGCGCAATCGGCAGGCTGTCGATCGTCTGAGAGTTGAACAGGACTTTCCAGCCATACTGTTCGAAGCCGTGCTCAAGCAGGTTGGCTGCCCGGATCGAGCGATCATGCCCCGTGGGCTCACCCAGCACCACCGCCATCACGCGGCGGCCGTCGCGCGTTGCGCTGGCGACAACGTTAAAGCCGGAATCGCAGATAAAGCCGGTTTTCAAACCGTCAGCGCCCTCGAAGGTCTTCAACAGCGCATTGTGCGACGAGAGCCGAATCTTGCCGATCCGCATGTTGGACATCGACCAAAGGTTCGCGAACTCTGGAAATTCATGCACCACCGCGCGGGCCAGCTTGGCGAGATCGCGCGCCGTCGTCACCTGACTGACGGCCGGCAGACCATTGGGATTGGTGAACACTGTCCGCGTCATGCCGAGGTCGCGCGCGGCCCGGTTCATATCGGCGATAAACTGCGCTTCCGAGCCTGACACCTTTTCGGCCAGCATCATCGCGACATCGTTGGCCGACTTGATGACGAGCGCCTGCAAAGCGAGTTCGACCGTTAATTCCGCTCCGACCGGCAGACCCACCTTGGACGGCGGCTGGTCGAAGGCGCGCTGGCTGCACATCACCGTATCGGTCATGTTCAGCTTGCCGGCCTTGATCGCTTTGAACGTGACGTACGCCGTCATGATCTTGGTCAGCGAAGCCGGATGCCAGAGATCGTCGATTTCCTCGGCATAGAGAACTTTGCCGTCAGCGGCGTCGAACAGCAGTGTCGGACCCGCGACGGCCGGGCGCGCGACGGCAATCAAAAACATGAGCAACGAAGTAACATGCAACAGTACGCGCATAAGGGCCCTCCGCGGACCTTCTGACCTAACATAATCTGTTGCGGTGCCGCAATCTGGACGGCAGTGTCGCCAGGCGTGTGTTGCCAAAATGCGGAGCGCCTTCAGGCGCGCGAGCCCAATAGGGTGCAGGTTCGAGGACTTTCCTCGAACCGGAACCCGCGCTATGGGTTGGCGGGCGGCATCGCGCAAAGTAAAATGGTGCCCCGAGAGGGACTCGAACCCCCACACCCTTGCAAGTAGCAGATTTTGAGTCTGCCGCGTCTACCGTTCCGCCACCGGGGCAAGCCTGTGAGCGAGGCCGCGTTCTATATTGGCGATGCCCCTGTCGTCAATGCGGGGGCTGTGCGGCGCGCGATGCGCGGTCAAATCACAAAGAAATCGGCGGCTGTCAGCGCAAGATTAGCGGTGACGGTCGCGAATTTGATGGGGGCAAAGGCGGTCCCCGTACCATCCACATCGTACGACACGGTACCAAGCGCCTTGTTATAAACGATGTAGTCGTTGGCATCGCGAGCGGTCGTATTGGTGACGAAGAATGCGGAGTTGAGCGTGCCCAAGGTGCCGAAGCGCGTGAAGACGGCGTTTTCCAACAACACAGTGTCGTCGATGACAACGAAATCGGCAATCCGGTCGGCGTTGGTCGTGGCGTTGAGCGCAGTATCGAATTGGAAAGTATCGCGACCGACATAGCCAGTGAGGTAGTCAACACCGGCACCGCCGGAAAGCCTGTCGTTACCGGCGCCGCCGTTGAGTGCGTCGTTTCCGGCACCTCCGTACAAACTGTCGTTGGCATTCTGTCCAAAAAGCTGGTTGGCAACGCCGTTGCCGTACAGCAGGTCGTTGCCCGAGCCGCCAATCGCACGCTCAATGACACTGTTGGGACCGATCGCAACGGTCGACCGCGAAGTGACGCCGCCGTCGAACGTGATCGGCGCACTCAAGCTGCTGAACGTTCCCTGGTAGAGATTGATCGTGACCCCGAGCGTTCCGGAATACTGGATGGTGTCGTTGCCGCCAGCATCGTCGATGGTTTGGAAATAGCGGGCGTTCTGTACAAATGTATATGTCGTGTCGCCGGAATTGTGTGACAGCTTGCGGCCGTACATCGCCTGTAGGGCGAGTAGATCGTTATACATCGGCGTTGTCGGGTAGAACGAAGCGTAGCCGCTGTCGCCGGAGACACGCGCCGAATAGCTCATGACCGTATAGAAGAAATTGTCCTGAGACGCCGGAATGGCGTTCGGCGCTTCGAATGAATGCTTAAGGCCGAGGCTGTGGCCGATCTCGTGCAGCAACGTGTGAAAATCGTCGGAGCCTAGGGGAATCGACGAGAGATTGGCGGAGTTGAAGTTGGCCGTGCTGAGCCAGACGTCGCCTGCTTCCGGCGTCGACCCCGGATAGTAGGCGTGGGCGGCTTCCGATGCCGTGTCGAAATTGGTGTAGGCGAACCGAAGTTCGCCGACGGTCGAACTCGTG
>JANORU010000304.1:0-2123 GCA_031415475.1 Hyphomicrobium sp. | reverse complement strand
CCGGCTACGATCCCTGACTTAATTGCGTAAACCATGAACTGGCCGGTCTGCACTCCACGAACATAGACATTGATCTCCATTTCTTTGAAGGCCTCTGATCGCGGCGAGTCAAAGTCAGCGTGCCATACGCGATTGTTTGTTCCTGGTGAAAACGAGCTCTCAAACTTGAGTTTATAGTCGGACATTGTGCACTCCATTTGCCTGCCACTTTGGCTGCTCAGGGAAACCAACTTACTGCTTTTTGGCCGGAGCAGAGCTGCGTTTCAGTCCGTGCGCCTGCATCGGCCGAGATGATTGTGAACAATCCCATGCGGAGCGGTTCGTAACCGCACCCAATCAACCTCGGAATGCGGGGCCGCTTGTCTTTGCTTGCCTCCGGCTGGACTCCCAATGGCAATCTTCGCAGTGCTCCGCTAAGTGTATCCTCCAACGGTCAAACGAGGACAGGACGAGCATCGTGAAGATCATCGCCAACGGGTTGATCATGGCCGCCGAGATCGCGGCCGTCGCGGGTGTGGCGTGGCTCGCGTGGCAATTCCCATTTCTGTTCGCCGCCGTCTCCGCGGCGCTGGCGTTCGCGCTCGGTCTTGGGCTCGAAGTCGCGCGGCTCAAGAACGAGCTGCCGTTTTATTTCGGTAGCGACGCCAAGGGGAGGGGACTGCTGGTGCCGCTCGTCGGCGTTCTCGAAGCGCTGTTCAAAGGCGTCATTGCCGGCTTCGCCGCCATCCTGACATTCGCCGGCACCGACCACGACCGGCTGTTCTGGGTCGCGCTCGCGTTCGGCGTCACGGTCTATGCTGGCGCGGCCATGCTGCGGATGCTGTCGATCAACTTCGACGCCCGGCCACTCCGGTGGGGGTTCTTCCGCTTGGCGCCGGCGCTCGGGCTGTTGTTCTCACTCGGTCTCGGAGCGCTCGTGTCTGGAGGCTTCATCCCAGCGCTCAGTGCCAACGACATCGGCTGGAAGATGGTGTTCGATTTGCCCGCACGGCCGAGCCTCGAACAGGTGAGCGAACTCTTTTTTCAGTTGAAGCAGGCGTTCGACGGTTTCGTCGTCACCGTTCTGTCGACCTTGATGCCCAGCGCATGGGCGAGTGCGTTGGGTATCGTCGTCAGCATCAACGTGCTGGCCGGATTCGTGGCCGCGTTATACGCTGCGGCGATTGCCTCGGTCGTGCGGGGCACGGAGAGCCGGATCCTGTGAGACCCAAGACGGCCATGGTGGTTCACGGTCTGCTCCGTTCGCGTAATATATATTATGGAAATAAACAAGCTATTAGCGCTATATTACAGCATGTTTCAGAATGGCACGCAATCACATCCCCACTCACTTTTCGTGATGGTCGAGGACGAACCGCTCCAGCAGCCGGACGCCGAAGCCCGAGCCCCAGCTCGTGTTGATATCGCTGCGGCCGGAATCCATCGCCGTGCCGGCAATGTCGAGATGGGCCCACGGCGTGTCCTTGACGAAGCGGTGCAGAAACGCCGCCGCCGTGCACGAGCCGCCCCAGCGGCCACCCATGTTTTTCATGTCGGCGAATTTGCTGTCGATCATCTTGTCGTACGACTTGTCGAGCGGCATGCGCCACAGCTTCTCGCCGGTTTCCTTCGACGCAGCCATCAGGTCGGCGGCGAGCTTGTCATCGTTGCAGAACAGCCCGGCGAAGTCCTTGCCGAGCGCCACCATGATCGCGCCGGTCAGCGTCGCGAGATCGATGATCAGCTTCGGTTTGAACCGCTCCTGCGCGTACCAGAGAACGTCGGCGAGCACGAGACGGCCTTCGGCGTCGGTGTTGATGATCTCGACCGTCTGGCCCGACATCGACGTCACGATATCGCCAGGCCGCATGGCATTGCCCGACGGCATGTTCTCGACCAGACCAATGAGGCCGACGACATTGACGTTGGCTTTGCGTTCGGCGAGCGCCCGCATGACGCCGACAACAGCGGCAGCACCACCCATATCGCCTTTCATGTCCTCCATTCCAGCCGCACCCTTGATGGAGATGCCGCCGGTGTCGAACACCACACCCTTGCCGACTAACGCGATCGGTTTGGCGCGCTTCGACTTGGCGCCCATCCACTGCATGACCGCAACCCGCGACGGTCGCGTGCTGCCCTGC
>JANORU010000303.1:0-1601 GCA_031415475.1 Hyphomicrobium sp. | reverse complement strand
GGCCGGCGATGTCGTCCGTCACATCCTAACTCTGGTCGATCAGGGAACGCGCGAAGTCGTTCTGACCGGCGTTGATCTGACGTCATACGGGTCCGATCTGCCCGGCGAGATGAGTTTGGGCCGGCTGGTGAAGCATATTCTCAAACTCGTGCCTGACCTTCCGCGCTTGCGGTTGTCATCAATCGATCATGTTGAGGCCGACCCGCACTTGCTCGATTGCCTGGCGTCGAGTGAGCGGCTGATGCCACATCTGCATCTGTCCATGCAGGCGGGTGACAATCTCGTGTTGAAGCGCATGAAGCGCCGCCATTCGCGGGAAGATGCCATCCGGTTCTGTCAAGACGCGCGCACCGCGCGGCCCGATGTGGTATTCGGCGCCGATCTGATCGCCGGGTTTCCGACCGAGACCGACGATATGTTTCGCAATACACTTGCCTGTATCGAGGCGTGCGGATTGACGTTCATACATGTATTCCCGTATTCGGCCCGCAACGGCACGCCCGCTGCACGCATGCCGCAACTGCCGGGTGGTGTTATCGCCGATCGGGCGCGTACGATCCGCCAGCTCGCCGCGCGCCGCCTCGAGACCTTCCTTAAGTCCCATATCGGCACCACCACCGAGGTTTTAATGGAGAAGAACGGCATCGGCCGGACCCGGCAATTCGCCGAGGTTGCGGTGGAGTGTTCGCCGCCGGCCGGGTCAGTCGTGCACGCGCACGTACGACGGTATGACGGTCGCCGTCTCCAAGGCGAGGCCGCGGCGTGAGTGGTGATAAGAAAAAATCTCCCGGCGTCTTTGGCCGGTTGTTCGGTGGGTCAGCGAAGGAGCAGCCTCAACCTGAACTGGCGGGCACCGAAGCCGTCATTGGTGTCGTTGAAGAAATTGCACCGGGGCCAGCTGAAAAGAAGAGCTGGCTGCAGCGCCTAACGACTGGACTATCGCGAACGTCGTCGAAACTGTCGGACGACATCACTGGGCTGTTCACCAAGAGAAGGCTCGACGTCAATACGCTCGAAGACCTTGAAGACCTGCTGCTGCAGTCGGATCTCGGCGTTGAGACAACGCAAAAGATTACGTCTGCCATCGGCAAGGGCCGCTTCGAGAAGGGCATCTCATCCGATGACGTGCGCGCGATCCTCGCGGACGAGGTCGAGAAAGTTCTGATCCCGGTGGCAAAGCCCCTGGTCGTCGACGGGGAAAACCGGCCGCATGTCGTGCTGGTTGTTGGTGTCAACGGAACCGGCAAGACAACAACGATCGGCAAGATCGCCGCGCAACTCTCGAAAGAGGGCAAACGAGTCATGCTGGCGGCGGGCGACACCTTCCGCGCGGCCGCGATCGACCAGCTCAAGATCTGGGGTGAGCGAATTGGCGCACCTGTTGTTGCAAGTTCGATAGGAGCGGACTCCTCCGGACTTGCGTATGACGCGCTGAAAGCGGCCAAAGACGGCGATTTCGATGTCCTCGTCGTCGATACCGCTGGACGGCTGCAGAACAAGCAAGCGTTGATGGACGAACTGGAGAAAGTCATCAGGGTCATGAAAAAGCTCGACTCGACCGCACCTCATGACGTTCTTCTCGTACTCGATGCCACAACCGG
>JANORU010000302.1:0-7572 GCA_031415475.1 Hyphomicrobium sp. | reverse complement strand
CTGTCGAAAACCTACAACATGCCCGGCTGGCGCATGGGCTTTGCCGTCGGCAACGAACGCCTGATCGGCGCCCTCGCGCGGGTGAAATCCTATCTCGACTACGGCGCCTTCACGCCCATCCAGGTTGCTGCCGCCGCCGCGCTCAACGGCCCGCAGGAGTGTGTCGAGGAAATCCGCAACGTGTACCTCGCCCGCCGCGATTGTCTGGTCGAAAGCTTCGGCCGCGCCGGCTGGATCATTCCGCCGCCCCCGGCCACCATGTTCGCGTGGTGCCCCATCCCGGAGCCGTTCCGTCATCTCGGTTCGGTCGAGTTTGCCAAGTTGTTGATCGAAAAGGCCGATGTCGCGGTCTCTCCGGGCCTCGGCTTTGGCGAGTACGGCGAAGGCTTTGTCCGCATCGCGCTCGTTGAAAACGAGCACCGCATCCGGCAGGCGGCTCGTAACATCAAAAAGTTCTTCGCCGAAACCCAGGAAAGCGGGCATAACGTCGTCGCCCTCGCGCAAAAAATTGGCCGGTAGAGCATTCTCACACATGAAAGACGCATTGAAACTCGGTGTCGCGGGGCTCGGCACCGTCGGGTCAGGTTTGCTGAAATTGATTTCGGCACACGGCAGCCGTCTTGAAGAGACGCTCGGCCGGGCGATTGTCGTCACCGCCGTCTCCGCGCGCACCAAATCCAAGCCGCGCGGCATCGACATCGGCTCGGCGCGCTGGGTGGCCGACCCGAAGGCGCTCGCCACCGATCCCGAAATCGACTGCTTCGTCGAACTCATGGGCGGCGACGAAGGCATTGCGCGCCAGTCGGTCGAAGCGGCTTTGAAGGCCGGCAAGCATGTCGTCACCGCCAATAAGGCGCTGCTCGCCAAGCATGGGTTGGCGCTCGCCAGACTTGCCGAGCAGAGCAACGTGTCGCTCAACTTTGAAGCGGCTGTCGCGGGTGGAATTCCAGTCATCAAGACGCTGCGCGAAGCGCTTGCCGCCAATGAGGTTAAGCGCGTCTACGGCATCCTCAACGGCACCTGCAACTACATCCTCACCAAAATGCAGGACGAGCATCTGGCATTTGCCGACGTCTTGAAGGACGCCCAGGCCAAGGGCTATGCCGAAGCCGATCCGACCTTCGACATCGGCGGCTTCGACGCTGCTCATAAACTCGCGCTCCTGACCAGCCTCGCCTTCGGGACCGAAATTCCGACCGGCAAGATCCACATCGAGGGCATTGAGTCGATCACCGCCGCCGATATCGAGGCGGCCCGCGATCTCGGCTACCGCATCAAACTACTAGGCGTCGCCGAACGGACCGCCAACGGCATCGAAGCCCGCGTCAACCCGGCGATGATCCCCGAAGCCTCGACCGTCGCGCAGGTGTCGGGCGTTACCAACTGCGTCGCCATTCAGGGTGACTTCTCCGGCTCGTTGCTTCTCGTCGGCCCAGGCGCTGGATCGGAGCCAACCGCGTCGGCGGTGGCGAGCGACATCATCGACGTTGCCCGCGGTCTCGTGCTGCCGCCGTTCCTGCGGCCTGTTGCAAAGCTAACGCCGTACACCCGCGCCAGCCTCAGCACCCACCAAGGCTCATATTATGTCCGCCTTTCGGTCATCGACCGGCCGGGCGCCATGGCGGCGATCACCAAGCGGATGGGCGATTGCGATGTGTCGCTGGAAAGCATTGTGCAGCGCCGTCCTGACGGTGTGGCCGGCGGCAGCGCCGCGCAAGTTGTGCTAATCACCCACGAGACCAAGGAAGAGAACATTCGCAGGGCCCTCGAAGGGATCGAGAGCGACGGTAAGGTGGCGGCGCGACCGCAAATGATTCGCATCGAAGATCTGTAATTTGGCCCCGGCCCGATGATGGGCCAACGGGCATCAATGGAGAAACGACGATGAGCAAAGACCGGTCAAACGGCCTCGACCGTGTTCTGGTTCTCGAAGTGGCGCGGGTCACCGAAGCGGCCGCGATTGCCGCTGCCCGGCTGCGCGGGCGCGGCAATGAAAAACTCGCCGATAAGGCGGCCGTCGATGCCATGCGGCGCGAGCTTGCCCGGCTCACCATTCGCGGCACGGTCGTGATCGGCGAAGGCGAGATGGATGAAGCGCCGATGCTGTACATCGGCGAGGAAGTCGGCTCGGGCGAGGGACCCGAAGTCGATATTGCCGTCGACCCGCTCGAAGGCACAACCATCTGCGCCAAGTCGATGCCGAATGCGCTGGCCGTGCTCGCCATCTCGGAGCGCGGTGGGCTGCTGCACGCGCCCGACATGTACATGGACAAGATTGCTATCGGTCCGGGCTATCCTGAAGGCACAGTTGAACTCGACAAGAGCGCCAGCCAGAACATCATCGACCTTGCCAAGGCCAAGGGTGTGCCGGTCGCAGAAATCACAGCCTGTATTCTCGATCGCCCGCGCCACGCCGAACTCATCAAGGCGGTGCGCGATGCCGGTGCCGCGGTGCGGCTCATTCCTGACGGCGATATCGCCGGCGTCATCTGGACGACGGACGCCCGCGAAACGGGAATCGATATCTACATGGGGTCGGGCGGAGCGCCGGAAGGCGTTCTGGCCGCCGCCGCACTGCGCTGCATCGGCGGACAGATTCAGGGCCGGCTGATGGCGTCCAACAACGACGAGCGCATTCGCGCCGCCAAGATGGGCATCGCCGATTTGAACCGCGTCTTCCGCTTGGAAGACATGGCCTCGGCCGATGTCATCTTCTCGGCCACCGGCGTCACCGATGGGTCGCTGCTCGACGGCGTGCGCTTTCGCGGTGACTTTGCCGAAACCGAAACCGTCGTGATGCGCTCCAAGACTGGTACAGTGCGCCGCATCAAGACATCATTCCGCGATATCGGCGCAAGATTCCCGGCTTGAGTCCAGTGGGTCTAGGCGTTTAAATTCTTCTTGGCCCAGATTGCCTCAGAAAACCTCGTCCTAGAGCCAGATGTCTGAGAGGCCAATCTTGCCGTAAACGACAATCATGAAGTCGAGACTCTTGTTGTGATCGGAATCCGCCATCACCAGCACGCGGTCCTTTTGAGTAGTAAGCGTGACGCTATCTAGATCGAGAGATCGCAGATCGATTTTGTCGATCCCGTTCTCGAAGTAAAAGATTGAGTCCGGTGCTTTGACGGTGCTGTGACCCGCGGCGCCAAAATAAAACAGATCACGGTCTCCATCGTAGAGTGTAGCCGGCGTTATCGCGTCGGCCGGCTGGCCGCCGTAAAGCTGATCGGCGCCGTACCCTCCGTTCAGCACATCCCGGTCGCGGCCGCCATAAAGGTAGTCGTTGCCGTAGTCGCCGTGCAAGGCGTCATTGCCTTCGCGTCCGTAGAGCACGTTGCTCACGGAGTTGCCAACGAAGACATCATTCCCGTAACTGCCTTCGAGGTTCTCGATCGACGTATAGTAGTCAGTTCCGAACACACCCATATTCCGGTATGTGCCGTTCCAATTCAGACAGTAGTAGACGCCGTACGGGTTCTCGACGGCATGGTCGCCATAAATTGTGAAGTAGCGGAATGTCAGCAAGTCCGTGCCCGAACCGCCGTGCCCTTGATCATTGCCACGGCCCGTATGGAGCCGATCATTTCCGCCATACCCGAATGCAATGTCGTCGCCGTCTCCCGGTGCCAGTGAATCTGCAAGGTCGCTGCCGTAGAGCATGTCGTTTCCGGGCCCGGAATGAATGTCGGAGCCGCCTTCGCCTGCGAAGATCGTATCGTTTCCTTCGAAGGTGAAGAAATAGAAGTAATCGGTTCCTCGCGCATCAAAGTAGGTGTCGTTCTGATCCCCTGCGAAGATTCTTAGAAACATCACACAACCTCACGACGCACTGATGCGTGAGGGGGTGATTGCAACCGTGATGCCACTGCGGACCTTCAGTCAGGTCCATCGCCGATTTCAGAATTGACGATTAAGTGTAATGGTTATCGCGCGTCCTTAACGCGCGCACATCATACGGATCGCAAGTAAAATTCGAAATCGAGCGCCTGCGGTTCGGCGAAGAAGCGGTCGGCTTCAACTTCCTTGATCGTCGCGAAGATGTTGGCGAACTCGGCGCCGAAGTAATCGGCGATGAACGGCGACGCGCGGAACTGCTCCAAAGCCGCGAACCAATTGGTCGGCATCGGGTCGGCTTTCTGTTCGTAACCATTTCCCTCAACCATCGGGCCGGGATCGATCTTGTTTTTCAAGCCATGGTGAACACCGGCAAGCACAGCCGCCATGGCGAGATAGGGATTGGCGTCGGCGCCCGAGGCGCGATGCTCGACGTGTCGCGATTGACCCTTGCCGGCCGGGATGCGCAACGACACCGAGCGGTTGTTGAAGCCCCAGTTGGGTGCGATCGGCGCGTAGCTCGCTTTGCGGAAGCGGCGGTAGGAGTTGGCGTTGGGGGCGAAAATCGCCATGCCGTCGGCCATGGTCGCCTTCATGCCGCCGATGGCGTGGCGGAGATGATCGTTTGCAATCACCTCGTCGGACGCGAACACGTTCCGACCTTTGGCGTCCGCTAAGCTAACGTGCAAATGCATGCCGCATCCGGCCCACGCCGAATAGGGCTTGGCCATGAAGCTCGCCAACAGCCCGTGCTTTTCAGCAATCGCTTTGACCAGCCGCTTGAACTGAATGCCCTCGTCGCACGCTTGCAGCGCGTCAGCGCGATACTTGAGGCCAATTTCCATCTGGCCCGGCGAATACTCCGATAGGAGAGCTTCGAGCGGCAGGTCTTGCAGTTCAGCGGCGGCATAGAGATCGTTGAAGAACGGCGCGAAGTCTTCGAGGTCTTGCAGATTGTAGCCCTGGTAGTGCCGCTGCTGGGCCGGAACACTCAGCCCCTTGGGTGGCTGCGGTTTGCCGGCCAGCGCGCTGTCGCGGTCGAGCAGATAGAACTCAAGCTCAACCGCGGCGCACGGTTTCAGGCCAAGTTCGCTGAAGCGATCAACAACGCGCTTCAAGGCGTGACGCGGTTCGGCCAATGCGCCGTTGCCGTCGAGATCGTGGAACGAGCCGAGATATTGCCCCTGCGGCGTCGCCGCCCACGGCACGCGCTTCAAGGTGCCTGGCACCGGCCAAAGCGTGTGATCGGCATCACCCGTTTCCCAGATCATTCCGGTTTCTTCAACGTCGCGGCCGGTGACATCCATCGACATCGCTGAACACGCCATGAAGCGGCCGTTCTCCCACGCGGGCAGCAACTCGGCGCGGGTCAGAAGCTTGCCGCGCTGTACGCCGCACAGGTCCGTGTAGATGAGCGCGACCTGTTTGATATCCGGATTGGCGTCGAGAAACGCTTTGGCCTCGGCAACGAGTGTAGCTTTGGGCGGCGGAGTGTTCATAAGAGCGGTCATGATCGGTCCAGGTCGGAGGGCGTATTAGGTGAGATAGCGCGGGTTACCGGAGAGTTCGGCCATGCCGCCGTCGAGCGCCGCAAGCAGCATGTCGACATCGGCGGAGGTCGTCTCCGGGCAGACCAGCATCATGTTGTGGAACGGCGTGATGACGACGCCGCGGTTGAGGCAATAGAGGTGCAGCGCATGCTCGATCTCGCTATGGGCATACAGCAGCGCTTCGGTGCCATTGCGCGGATGCTTTTCGGCCGAGACGATCTCGGCGCGCAAACCGACGCGGACGACGTGCCATGGCAAGCCATGATGCTTGATGCGCGCCGCGATTTCGCGTTCCAATCGCTCGGCCAACGGCAGCACGCGGGCGTACACGTCCTCGGTCAGGATGTTTTCGAGCACGGCGCGCATGCAGGCAAGCTGCAGCGCGTTGCCCGACAGCGTCGTGCCGATGCCGCTGTAGCCCGGCTCACGGGTCTCCAGATACTGCTTGATCCGCTCATCGACCGCCGCCGACCAGCCATAAATCGCGGCCGGCACGCCGCCGGCAATCGGCTTGCCGAGCACGAAGAAATCCGGCTCAAGGTGGTGCGAGGCCGTATAACCGCCCGGCCCCGAGCTGATGGTGTGGGTTTCATCGATGCACAGCAGCGTGCCGTGCTCGCGTGTCAACTGCCGGAGCGCCGTGTGATAACCGGGATCGGGCAGAACCATGCCGCAGTTGGTCATCACCGGCTCGGCCAGCACCAGCGCGATCTCGCCTTTTCTGAGAACCCGCTCCAGCGCCACCAGATCGTTGAACTCAATCACCTCGGTGTTCTCGGTCACGTCGCGGACTTCGCCAACGAGGCCGGGGCGATTGCGCGGCTTGCCGTTTTCGAGCGCGACGAACGTGTCATCGACCGCGCCGTGATAGCAGCCGTGGAACACCAAGAGCTTCTTGCGGCCCGTCGCCGCCCGCGCCCATCGTATCACCGAGCGGTTGGCGTCGGATGCCGTCGCCGTCACCTGCCAGCGGGCCATGCCGAAGCGCTTCGACAGCAGGTCCCCCACCACCGCCGCATCCGGGCTCGGCAGCATGGTGGTCAAGCCACGATCGGCCTGGGCATGAAGTGCCTCCCGCACCGGCTTCGGCGAATGACCGAACATGGCGCCCGTGTCGCCGAGGCAGAAATCGACATAGCGGTGTCCGTCCGCGTCGGTGAGCGATGTGCCGCGCGCTTCAGTGATGAACAGGGAATAGGGCGTGCCCCAGTCGATCATCCAATGCATCGGCACGCCATTTAGCCAATGGGCGGCTGCCTGATCGGCCAGCGCCTTGGATTTCGGCGTGCGGTCAGCAAAGCGCGCCCGCTCGGCATTAAGCATCGCCGCCACTTTGGCGCCGGATACAACGATGGGGTGAGACGTCATAAACCAGGGTCCTGTAGCGGAGGGGGTCCAGCCAACCCCGCGACACGTCTAAGTGACATGTCTTTAGTATTGAGCCACCCCCACACTGGTCAACCCCGTCGCGACGCAGGTATAGCAAACCCACGGAACCGTAGGTCGGCGCCGAGCCCCCTTACGAAGCCCGACAACTTTTTTGTGGCAAGTCGCTGGGCTTCACAAGAGGGTTCAGCCCAACCTACACAACGTCTCATAAAATGCTGCGCGTCACCGAACTCAAACTGCCGCTCGATCATACCGGCGCCGACTTGCGCGCGGCGGTGGTCGCGCGCCTGCAGCTTGGCGACGGCGACCTCAGATCGTTTTCCGTCTTCCGCCGCGCCGCCGATACACGACGAAAAGCGGCCCCGCTGCTCGTCTACTCGATTGACGCCGAGGTCCGCGACGAAGCCGCTGTTCTCACTCGCTTCAAGGGCGATAAACATGTCGGCCCGTCGCCCGACCTCGGCTACACATTCGTCGCCCGCGCACCTGAAAAGTTAGACCTCCGCCCCGTCGTCATCGGTGCCGGCCCATGCGGATTGCTCGCGGCCCTGACACTCGCGCAAATGGGCTTCCGCCCCATCATTCTCGAACGCGGCAAAGTCGTGCGCGAGCGCACTAAGGACACCTGGGGCCTGTGGCGGCGCTCGGTGCTCAATCCGGAATCGAATGTCCAGTACGGCGAGGGCGGCGCCGGCACGTTCTCCGACGGCAAGCTTTACAGCCAGATCAAAGACCCGAACCACTTGGGCCGCAAAGTTTTGACCGAGTTCGTCAAGGCCGGCGCGCCGGACGAAAT
>JANORU010000301.1:0-9979 GCA_031415475.1 Hyphomicrobium sp. | reverse complement strand
CCGCCATCGGCCTCAATCTGCTGTTCGGCATTCCGCTCGAACTCGGCGTTATTATCACCGCGCTCGACGTGTTCCTGATTCTCTGGCTGCAGAACATTGGCTTCCGCTGGATCGAGGCGTTCGTCATCACGCTGCTGTTAGTGATCACGGCTTGCTTTGCCATCCAGATCTTCATGGCCGATCCCGACTGGGCTGAGCTGATCAAAGGCTTCGCGCCGACGACCGACATCATCACCAATCCTAACATGCTGTATATCGCGCTTGGCATCATCGGCGCGACGGTCATGCCGCATAATCTCTACCTGCATTCGGCCATCGTCCAGTCGCGCGCCTACGGCAACACCACGTCTGAAAAGCGCGAAGCCTTGAAATTCGCGACGATCGACTCGACGGTCGCTTTGATGCTGGCGCTGGTGATCAATGCCTCGATCCTGATCCTGGCCGCCGCAACGTTCCACAAGACCGGGCGGACCGATGTCACCGAACTGGGCACCGCCCACTCTCTTTTGCAGCCGCTGCTTGGGGCCTCGATTGCGCCGACGCTGTTTGGCGTTGCGCTTCTATGCTGCGGCTTGAATTCGACCGTCACAGCAACGCTCGCTGGTCAGGCGGTGATGGAAGGCTTCATCAACATTCGCTTGGCGCCGTGGCTGCGCCGATTGCTAACGCGCATGGTCGCGATCGTTCCAGCGGCCGGCGTCACGGTGCTCTACGGCGAAAGCGAAACCGGCAAACTGCTGATCCTGTCGCAGGTTGTTCTGAGCTTCCAGTTGCCGTTTGCGGTCATTCCGCTGGTCATGTTTACGGCCGATAAAGTCAAGATGAAGGACCTTGTCGCGCCCCGCTGGCTGACGGCACTGGCGGCGGTGGTCGCGCTCATCATCGTGGTTTTAAACCTCAAGCTGCTGTTCGATGTCGCCACAAAGGCCGGGACGTAACCACGCGAAGATTCAGGCCATTGTCAGTCGTTTGCCAATCGCGCTAAAGCCGTGCAATCGCCTGGGGGACAGATGGCACGGCTTGCGCGACCACTCGATCAATTGAAGCGCCGCTACGACGTGGTCGTCGTTGGCTCGGGCTATGGCGGCGGCGTCACGGCTTCGCGCCTGGCGCGGGCCGGCAAGTCGGTCGCGGTCCTGGAGCGTGGCCGCGAAATTCTGACTGGCGAATTTCCGCGAAAGTTTCCCGATCTCAAGAACGACATGCAGGTACGCGGCGAACGCATGAGCGTCGGACCCGATACCGCGCTGTTCGATATCCGGCTCGGCGCCGATATGCATATTCTCGTCGGCTGCGGGCTTGGCGGCGGGTCGTTGGTCAATGCCGGCGTGTCGTTGCGGCCTGACCGCCGCGTTTTTGCCGACGAAGTCTGGCCCGGGCAAATCCGCCAGGACGGTTTGCTCGATCAAGGCTACCAGCGAGCGCTCGATTGGATACGGCCGGCGAGTGATCCGCGCGCCGTTGAGATGACCAAGTGCGGCGTTCTAAAAGCGGCCGGCGACGCACTCGGCCACGAACTCGTCGTACCGCGTGTCGCCGTCAGTTTCGAAGATACCGTCAATGCGGCAGGGATCGCGCAGAAGGCGTGCACCCGCTGTGGCGATTGTTGCGGCGGCTGCAATGTCGGTGCCAAAAATACGGTCGCGCTGACCTATTTGCCGGATGCCGCGCGCCATGGCGCGGAGATGTTCACCGAGATCGCCGCGCGCCATGTTTCAAAAGCGGCCGACGGGTCGTGGCGGGTGCACGCTTATCGTACGGGCGCGAAATCGAATGGCGCGGACGAGATCGTGATCGAAAGCGCGGTTGTCGTTCTCGCCGCCGGCACGCTCGGCTCGACAGAAATTCTACTTCGCTCGCGCGACAAGGGTCTCGCCGTCTCGGATCGCCTGGGCCAACGGTTCTCCGCCAACGGCGACATCATCGCCTTCGGCTATGGCGCCAAAGTTCCGGTCCAGTCGGTCGGCGTCGGCCATCCCGCTAAAGTCGCCGGCCGCGAAATCGGCACCGCCGTTTCCGGTCAGCTCGAATTCAAAGACGCCGAAACGCTCGACAACGAACTGTGCATTCAGGAGGGCGCGCTGCCGTCGGCGATCGCGCCTGCCTTGCCATTGATGTTCCTGCCCAATGGCCGCCTGCTCGGCGCTCTGCAGAGCCTGATCAACGGCGTCTACAATGGTCCGTTCGCAAGCCTCCAGACCTATTTCGCGGTGTCGCACGACAGCGCTTCCGGTCAGTTCCGTCTGGAAAACGATCGCCTGTCGCTGTCCTGGCCCGGCGCGAAAGATCAGGATGTCTATCGCCGGCTCGATGATGCACTGCGCGCCGTCGTCTCGCACGCCGGCGGCGACTATGTGAAAAACCCATTGGCCGGAACGGTCATGGGCCATCAACCGGCAACCGCGCATCCACTTGGCGGCTGCGCCATGGGCCGAGAACGCGGCGACGGCGTCGTCAATCACAAGTCGCAGGTGTTCAATGGGGCGGCCGGCGGCGGCGAGAGTTCAGTGCACGCCGGGCTCTACGTTATCGACGGCGCCATTATTCCCCGCTCGCTCGGGGTCAATCCGCTGCTGACAATCACCGCGTTGTCGGAGCGTGCTATGCTGCACTTCGCAGCCGATCATGGGCTCACGTTTTCAGCAGCCCCGGTTGTGCCCGAAGCCGCTGAATAGCAACGGCGCGGCCCCAGAGGAGCACCGCGCCGCTGTGCGTCCGGGAGGAGGTGGACGGCTTAAACATCAAAAGCGTTTTGGCGTTCCCACTCGGTGAAGTGGCCGGCGTAAGAATTCCATTCCTGCGTCTTGAGCTTGATGTAGGCGGCCGAGAATTCATCGCCCAGCATCGATTTCAGGTCTGTGTCCTTGTCGAAGTTGCGGATCGCGTCGAGCAGGTTCAACGGCAGCTTCGGCGCATCCGTCACGGTATGGCCGAGCTGGTACATATCGATATCATAGCGCTTGCCGGGGCTCGCCTTGCGGTTGATGCCGTCTAGACCGGCAGCGATAATGACAGCCTGCAGGAGATACGGATTGGCGGCGCCATCGGGGAGACGGAGTTCAAAACGTCCCTTGCCCGGCACGCGCACCATATGGGTACGGTTATTGCCGGTCCACGTCACCGTATTGGGAGCCCAGGTCGCGCCCGACACCGTGCGCGGGGCGTTGATGCGCTTATAGGAGTTGACGGTCGGGTTGGTGATCGCCGACAGAGATTCCGCGTGCCGCATTATGCCACCGAGGAAGTGATAGCCCTGCTGCGACAGACCCATCTCGTCGCTGTTGTCATAGAACATGTTAGTCTTGCCGGACGGGTCCCAGACCGAGATGTGGGCGTGACAACCGTTGCCGGTGAGGCCGGATAACGGCTTTGGCATGAACGTCGCGCGCAGCCCGTGCTTTTCGGCGACCGTCTTGGTCATATACTTGAAGAACGAGTGGCGGTCGGCGGTGATGAGACAGTCGTCGAAATTCCAGTTCATCTCGAACTGACCGTTGGCGTCCTCGTGGTCGTTTTGATACGGGCCCCAGCCGAGTTCCAGCATATAATCGCAGATCTCGGAAATGACGTCGTAACGGCGCATCAACGCCTGCTGGTCGTAGCAGGGCTTGGACGCCGTATCCAAGCCGTCCGAAATCGCCGTGCCATCGCCGTTGGTCATGAAGTACTCGCACTCGACGCCGGTCTTGACCGAAAGACCAAGATCGGCGGCCTGCTTGACGAGCTTTTTCAGTATGACGCGCGGAGCTTGGGCAACGTGCTTGTCTTCCATCACGCAGTCGGCGGCGACCCATGCCACTTCCTTCTTCCACGGCAACTGAATGACGGCCGAGGGGTCCGGCATGGCGAACATATCCGGATGGGCCGGCGTCATATCGAGCCAAGTCGCGAAGCCGGCAAACCCCGCGCCGTCCTTCTGCATGTCCGTGATCGCGGCAGCCGGAACCAACTTGGCACGCTGCGCACCGAACAGATCGGTGAACGAGATCATGAAGTAACGGATGCCGCGTTCCTTGGCGACGGCTGCGAGATCTTGGGTCATGGTCGCTTCCTCGGTTACTCGTTTTTTGTCATTCACTCGTATCGTTATGCGCGCCAGTCACAAAAAAGGGCGGTTACAAACCGCCCTGTCCTTGTCCAGGTATCCAACTCGTTCCGGCGAGAGGCACGCGCGCCATCGCGGCTGCTTCAATCGTCAAGGCGCACAGATCTTCGGGTTCTAGATTGTGGATGTGATTGTGACCGCAGGCCCGCGCAATCGTCTGAGCTTCGAGCGTCATGACCTTCAGATAGTTGGCCAGCCGCCGCCCGGCACGCACCGGATCGAGCCGCTTCGACAATTCTGGATCTTGAGTCGTGATGCCGGCCGGGTCGCGGCCCTCGTGCCAATCGTCATAAGCGCCGGCCGTGGTGCCGAGCTTTTGATACTCGGCTTCGAGTGCCGGATCGTTGTCGCCAAGCGCGACCAGCGCCGCCGAGCCGATCGCCACCGCGTCAGCTCCCAAAGCGAGCGCTTTGGCGACATCGGCGCCATTGCGAATGCCGCCAGAGACAATGAGCTGCACCTTGCGGTGCATGTTGAGATCCTGCAGCGCTTGAACGGCCGGGCGAATGCAAGCGAGCGTCGGCTGGCCGACATGCTCGATGAACACTTCCTGCGTCGCTGCCGTGCCGCCCTGCATGCCGTCGACCACGACCACATCAGCGCCAGCTTTCACCGCTAGCGCCACGTCGTAGTAGGGTCGCGCGCCGCCACACTTGATGTAGATCGGTTTTTCCCAGTTGGTGATTTCGCGCAGTTCCATGATCTTGATTTCGAGATCGTCGGGGCCTGTCCAATCGGGATGGCGGCAGGCCGAGCGCTGATCGATGCCCTTGGGCAGGGTGCGCATTTCGGCGACGCGATCGGAAATTTTCTGACCCAACAACATACCGCCACCGCCTGGCTTCGCGCCCTGGCCGACCACCACTTCGATAGCGTCGGCCTTGCGCAGATCATCGGGGTTCATGCCGTAGCGCGAGGGCAGATATTGATAAACCAGCGTTCTAGATTGGCCGCGCTCTTCCGGCGTCATGCCGCCGTCGCCCGTTGTGGTCGATGTCCCGGCGATCGTTGCCCCACGGCCCAGCGCCTCTTTGGCGTTGGCCGACAGCGAGCCAAAGCTCATGCCGGCGATGGTAATCGGGATTTTCAGCTCGATCGGCTTTTTGGCAAAGCGCGTGCCGAGCGTCACCGCCGTCGTACATTTCTCGCGGTAGCCCTCGAGCGGATAGCGCGACATCGATGCGCCGAGGAACAACAAGTCGTCGAAATGCGGAACCTTGCGTTTGGCGCCGGCGCCGCGAATGTCATAAATGCCGGTTGCCGCAGCACGCCGAATTTCCGACATCGTGTAATCGTCGAAGGTGGCTGACTTACGCGGCGTGGTCGGCGGATTGTGATACGTCATCAGTAAGCATCCGCGTTGTCGATGTTAAAGTTATAGAGTTTGCGGGCAGAGCCGTAGCGTTTGAATTCGCTGGTCTTGATGCCCGAAACGCCGGCCTTCGACAGCAGCTTTTCGAGCGCGTCGTGATGTTCAGGGCGCATTTCTTTTTCAATGCAGTCGGCGCCGAGGCTCTTGACGCCGCCGCGCACGAACAGCTTGGCTTCGTAGATTGAATCGCCGAGCGCATCGCCGGCATCACCGAGCACGACCAAGTGCCCGCTTTGCGCCATGAACGCCGACATGTGGCCGATGTTGCCGACGACAACGATGTCGATGCCTTTCATCGAGATCCCGCAGCGCGACGACGCATTGCCTTCGATAACGAGCAGACCGCCGCGACCTGTCGCGCCGGCGTACTGGCTGGCATCACCCTTGATGACCACTTTTCCCGACATCATGTTTTCCGCGACGCCGGGACCGGCCGAACCATGGACTGTGATGGCGGCCTTCTTGTTCATGCCGGCACAATAGTAGCCGACGCTGCCGCGGACATCGATCGCGATCGGCGCATCGACGCCGCACGCGACCGCGTGCTGGCCACGCGGGTTCAATACTTCCCATTTCGGCTCGTTTGTGCCGTCTGTCTGGCGATGCAGATCGGCATTTAAATCGCGCAGCGTCATTTGCGCGAGGTCGACAGTCCGCATCGCTATCGCTCCCAGAAATACGCGGTCGCCGGCTCCGGCTCCCAGACCTTCGCCTTGTCGATCCCGGGCAGGTTGACGAGCGCGCGGTACTCCGAACCGAATGCCACGAAACGATCGGTTTCAGCCATGACTGCTGGTTTGCAGGCAATCGGATCGCGGATCACGCCAAAACCATTCTTGGTGCCGACGACAAACGTGAAGAACCCGTCGAGATCGTCGAGGCTCTTGGTCAACGCTTGGCCGAGATTCATGCCCTGCTTCATCCGCCAGGTGAGATAGGCAGCGGCGACTTCGCTATCGTTCTCGGTTTCAAACGTCATGCCGTCGTGCTTGAGTTCGCGCTTCAAGTTGTTGTGGTTCGATAGCGACCCGTTGTGCACAAGGCACTGGTCGGGCCCGGTCGAAAACGGATGGGCGCCAAGCGTGGTCACAGCCGACTCGGTCGCCATGCGGGTATGGCCGATGGCATGCGAACCGGTCATGTGGGCAAGGTCGAATTGTTTCGAGACTTCGGTCGGGTATCCAACCTCTTTGTAAATTTCGATCGTGTCGCCGGACCCCATGATGCGCGCACCGGTATGGCCGGCACGGATGGCGGCGCGTGCGGCCTCGAGCTTTTCTGCCGGCACAGTCAAAACAGCATGCGTCGACTTGCGAACCAAGCTGGCACTTGTGCCGATTGCCTTGCCGATCGCGTCAGCTAGACCGGCGAAATCCTTGTCGGCATTGGCCGATTGGACCGTGATTTTTGACTTACCTTTCGAAGGGCTTCCGAACACCGCAAATCCGGCCGAGTCCGGACCGCGCTCACACATCGTCCCGAGCATCGTGGCCGTCAGCTGTCCGAGTTCAGGCTCGAGTGATTTGTCTTTCAGAAAGAGACCGACGATCCCGCACATTTTGTTGCGCTCCTGGAACGGTACTGGTCGCATAGAGCTATCAGCACGCACGTCTAATTTCAACTGGTACGAATTTTTCTTTCCTGTGAGTTGAGGCCGAAGTCAGGAAAACCAGGCAATTCAGGCTTGGCCCCGTCGCCATCGTTCATAATTCGTCCGTGCGATCTCGTGGGCGTCCGGACTCGAAATCGCCCAAATAAAGAGCCCGCCAGCCGTCCTGCCAATAAAGGAATGATCAAGCGTCGTCGTGTGCCAGATCACCACCGCCAACACGAGGGCAAAGAACGCAAACATCAGGCCGCGTTGCGACTGGCCGAGAAGGACGTGGCCGACGCCGGGAAGCACAACAGAGACAGCGAGAACAATATAGGGATTGACGGGCGAATTGGCACTCATTCGGCAGCTGCCTCTAGGGCTGGCGCTAAGGCGCGAATGAGCCGTTGAGCAATGTTGAGCAGGTCCTTGAGATCACCAGCCGGAATGTCGGCATTGTCAAACGTCACCTGCCGGAGCAGCAAATGCTCCCCACGGCGTCCCTCGGCCGCTTGCCGGATAATCCGCACACCGTTGGGTGTGACAGTGATCTCCTTGATACGCGGGTCCTGCAGGACCTCGACGACGATTGGCGATATTGCCGTCAACACCTCGGAGGCGGACTGTCCACTGCCGCGGACCATCACTTCCCAGGGCAGACCCGCCGGCGGATCGAGCCGATCCGGCATTTCCGGTGTCTGGGCATAAAATTCCGTTCCTGCATGGCGGGCGAGAAAGCCGAC
Source organism: Hyphomicrobium sp. (assembly GCA_031415475.1). Taxonomy (GTDB): domain Bacteria; phylum Pseudomonadota; class Alphaproteobacteria; order Rhizobiales; family Hyphomicrobiaceae; genus JAGVSR01. The sequence continues at coordinate 2,168 of JANORU010000301.1, read as the reverse complement.
GCTGGCGGCAATTCCGAGCTTTTTTTCGACCCTGACCGACAGCCACAACTGTGGCAGACGGCGGATTGTCATGGTGTCGGGGATCAGTCGGACATCAATGGGATGAGCATTCCAAAAGCCACGCAACCTCGGGAGGCCATCTTCGGCGGTATTGATTTCTGCCTTAGAAAGAACGCCGAGGCCGTTGTCGAGCAATCGAGCGCGGCCGGCTTTAATGGCCCGGTGGTCGCGAAGGCCGCGCGCGCCGCCATAACCGGCAATCAACAGCACCAGAAGAAGAGCAAGCGCAGTCGACACCGTTTCGTCCTCTGCTGTCTGACAAATAGGCGAAGGGTCTTGTCTGCGGAGCTGCGGCCGGAAGCAGAGCGTCAGCTCCACTCCCGGCCGTCGTTACTAGTACCCGCGAGGACGCGGCCACGCCATGGTAAATTGATCGCCGCGCCGGGTACTGACCAGGAGGGAAGTGGAACCTCGCTGACCCGAGATTGGCTAAGCCACGGCTCTCCGCTCAGTCCGGACTAGTACCGATCTATCGCCGCCTTTGCCTTGTTCACATCGACATGATTACTCTTGGCCCGCAATTCAGCGTTCTCATGCCTGATCTGCCAGATATGCCACACGATCCAGAACACTACCGCCGCGACCACCATCGCGGTTTCGGTCCCCTGAAACGGATAAATAGCGCCGACATCTTTCAGATCGACCGCCCAGCTCGAGTACCCAATTGTCATCATAGTGTGTGTCTCCCTGAATTAGCGGGCTGCGGCGGATGCGAGAGCCGAGCGTTCGGCTTCCACAACTTCGGCAACTGCTGCTTCGTAGGCGTCTTGTCCAACGATATCGAGACCGGCGAGTTCGACTTCCGGCGGCACGCGCAAGATCCCCATCGCTTTCAACAGCAAAGACAGAATCAGCACCGGGAAGAACCCGAGACCGAAGAACATGATGCAGGCGCCGATGAAGTTACCCATCGGGTTGATCTGCGCAAAGCCCTCGTATGGCGAACTTGGTGCGCCCCACAGAATGAAGCCGGCGACGACCACGCCCATGAAGCCGGTGTAGCCATGAACGGCCACGGCGCCGACGGCATCATCGATCTTGAATGTCCGCTCCACCCAGTAGTGCAGTTTGTAAGAGATACACGGAACGATAGCGCCGATGAACATGGCTTGGATCGGATGGTAGAGATCGTTACCAGCCGAGGCTGCGATAACGCCTGCGAGACCCATAGAGTAGGTCCAGAATGCGTCACCTCGTGAGATAACGTAACCCGCCATCATGCCGCCCGAGAGCGACATCAGGAAGTTGAAGGTGATGGCACTGAGTGTCGTTGGTGCGAGGTAAATATTGGTCGCAGTCCACGTTTCGCCGGTGATCTGGCCGGCGATCGTCGCCGGGCTGATCAGCGGAATGTTGCAGGCTGCATAGAAGCCCCAGAAGCCCGTATAAATCAGGAACAACCCGATCGTGACGAGCCACGGATTATGCGGCGGAATCTCGCGCGGCGTCCCATCGGCGCGGAATTTTCCGATACGAGGGCCGAGCACGACAAGCACGGCCAGCGCCGAACCACCGGCAATGGCGTGAACAACGCCTGACGCGTAGGCGTCATGGTATCCGAGGTATTTTACCATCCAGCCGGTGGCGCTCCAGCCCCAGGCTGCATCTGTGATCCACGTCACCGATCCGACGAATACGGCGATGATCCAAAACGCGCCCGAACGGATGCGTTCGATGACGGCACCTGAGATAATCGAGGCGGTCGTAATCGAGAACAACAGGAAGGCGGCGAAGAAAACGCCATTGAGGCGGTGCCAGATCGCCGTGCCGTTGACGCCATCCGCCGTTATTCCGGCCGCCGCGTCGGTCGCGTTTGCGCCCGAAAGATGCGTCGCCATCAGGGGGCTCCAGGGAGCCGCAATCTTGTTGGGATCGTAGGGGATGGCATCCTCTACGAAATTGAACCAATAAAAGCCGCTGGGAAATGCAAAATAAATCCACCAGCCGAAGAAGAAGAACGTGATGGTGACCAGCGGGATCGCCATCGTGTTTTTCATCAGAGTATGCATGTGATTGCGTCGCCGGCTCACGCCGACCTCGTACATGCAGAAGCCGACATGAATCAGGAACATCATGACGACCGTGACCCAGTAGTAAAATTCCACGAA
>JANORU010000300.1:0-7564 GCA_031415475.1 Hyphomicrobium sp. | reverse complement strand
AATCTGATGCACAGGAGGCCCTTGCACGACCTCGATAAGCCACCCCCGCCCGTACCATCCGATCCACGACAACAGGTACTCGCCCTATGCTGAACCGGACAGCCGTGGCCTGAGACCCAGGTCTCCAGGCAGCCGCTGCGTCCGCACCAGCAGATCGGGCCGGGATACTCGTCCGCGGTTGGCCAGGGCAGCGGATTGTGACCCCATTCGCCGCCGATGCCGTTCGGTCCGTCGTTGAGCTGGCCGTCGCGGACGAAGCCGCCACCACAGCCGGTGCCGAGGATCACTCCGAAGACACTGCGGGCGCCGGCGCCGGCGCCGTCGCGGGCTTCCGACAGCGTGAAGCAATTGGCGTCGTTGGCGAGCCGCACCGGACGGCCGAGGCACTGTTCGAGGTCACGGCCGAACGGGCGGCCGTTGAGCCAGGTGGAGTTGGCGTTCTGGACTAATCCAGTCGCTGGAGATTGCGAGCCGGGGATGCCGACCCCAATGCCGCGCGCGGCGCCACCATTGCGTTCGAGTTCAGCGACAATCGATTGGATGGCGGAGAGAGCGGCTGCATAGTCGCCGCGTGGTGTCGCCCGCCGATGGCGGGCGAGTTCCGTGCCGTCAGTTGCCAGCAGCACGCCCTCGATCTTGGTGCCACCAAAGTCGATGCCGATCCGGGGTGCAGTCGGGCCCATGCTCACCAGGGCCGCTGCGCTAAAGGTTCGCCGGTGAGCACGGCTTCCGCTTCACTGACCCGTTCCGGCGGAATGCGGGTCTCCTCGGCAAACACCAACAGCAGCGTTTCATCGCCCAGCAAATGGCCGAGGACAGCGGCCAGAATGCCCGGCGTTGCGGCTGCATCGCGTAGACTTGAGGTATCGAGACCGGTCAGCGTCAGGAATCGGGTAAGCCGGCTGGGGTCGGACGCCAGAAAGCCGAGCGCCTGGAGACCCAGGGTCTCGGCCGCGTCCAGATCGAGTTTGGGGGTCTTCGGTCTCATTGAGATCAGCGTGTGAGGGGTCGGTGGGCGGCAATCTTAAACTGTTGGTTACAGCTCTATGTTCAAACTCTTTCGAGTTCGACTCCCAGAATCGGTGCAAGACCTTTTTGGGGTGCAGGTGACCGTCTGGCGATGACTTACCAAGAAACAGCTCGGCCCGTCGAGGACCGCATCGCAGGCAAACGGCCTGGCGGGAAAGTCGTGCTTATTGTCGAGGACAATGAGCTCAACATGAAGCTGTTTCACGATCTACTCAGCGCCCACGGTTATCAGACCATCCAGACCCGCAATGGGCTCGACGCCTTGGCGCTCGCTCGCCAGCATCGGCCGAACCTCATTTTGATGGACATCCAGTTGCCGGAAGTGTCCGGCCTCGAAGTCACCAAGTGGATCAAGGACGACGACGAACTGCGCGCTATTCCAGTGATTGCCGTCACCGCCTTCGCGATGAAGGGCGATGAGGAACGGATCCGCGCCGGCGGGTGTGAAGCCTACGTCTCGAAGCCGATTTCCGTGATCACATTCCTCGACACTGTGCGCCGGTTCGCCGGCGACGGCCGAGGTTAGAATACGAGTTCGAAAGTCCACGAATGACCGCCCGTGTCCTCGTCGTCGATGACATTCTCGCCAACGTCAAGCTGCTCGAAGCCCGGCTGACCGCCGAGTACTTCGAAGTTCTGACTGCGTACAGCGGTCAGGAAGCGCTCGATGTGTGCGCGCGCGAGCGCGTCGATATCGTTCTGCTCGACGTCATGATGCCGGGGATGGACGGGTTCGAAGTTTGCCGCCGCATCAAGGCCTCTCCTGCGACCCATCATGTTCCGGTGATCATGGTCACGGCGCTCGACCAGCCGTCCGACAAGGTACAGGGCCTCGAGAATGGTGCGGATGATTTTCTCACCAAACCGGTCGATGACATCGCGCTTGTGACGCGCGTCAAGAACCTCGCGCGCCTCAAGATGCTGAACGACGAGATGCTGATGCGGGCCTCGACCTCGCGCCAGCTCGGCGTTGGCGACAATGCGGCTCTGCAAAAAGTGTTGGCGGGCCGCACCGGACGCATCTTGTTGGTCGACGATCACCCGCGGTCGGCCACGCGGCTGGTCGAGGCGCTGTCGAAAACCAACGACACATTCGTCGAGCGTGATCCGCAAGCGGCTTTAGTCAAACTCGCCGAGCACAATTTCGATCTGCTGCTCGTCAGTCTCAGCCTTACCAATGCCGATGGCTTGCGGCTCTGCTCGCAGGTGCGTTCGCTGGATCGCACGCGCCACCTGCCGATCATTATTCTTGTCGAGCCGGGCGATGAAGCGCGGCTATTGCGCGGCCTCGATATGGGCGTCAACGACTACCTGATGCGCCCCATCGACCGCCACGAAATGGTCGCCCGCATCCGGACTCAGATCAAGCGCAAGCGGTTCACGGATCACCTCAGAAACCGGCTCGAGGAAAGCGTCGAGCTGGCGATTACCGATCCGCTGACCGGCCTGCACAACCGCCGCTATATGGAGGGTCATCTCAAGACCCTGGTCGACGAAGCCAAATCGAGCGGCCGGCCGTTGTCGATGCTGGTCACCGATATCGATCACTTCAAGATCGTCAACGATACCCAGGGCCACGACGGCGGCGATGCGGTTCTCAAAGAGTTCTCGGCCCGCATGCGCCGCAATACCCGCGGCATCGACCTTGCCTGCCGGTTGGGGGGCGAAGAATTCGTGATCATCATGCCGGAAACCGACATCGCGCGCGCCTATCAGGTCGGCGAGCGGCTGCGGGCGATGATCGCGTCGGAGCCGTTCATGGTCCGTCCGGAAACCAAGATCCGGGTGACCGCGAGCGTCGGTCTGGCGACCTTGGAGAGCATGGACGACACGCCGGAAACGATCTTCAAGCGGGCCGACAACGCGCTTTACGCAGCCAAAAGGCGGGGTCGCAATCGGGTTGCCGCCGACGCAGCCTGACGACGGTGTGCAGCGGACAACTGCTCTTCGGCCTTGAGTTGATTGACTTATTTGGTCGTCACACTTCGCAACCTCAGCGGTACTGGACAACGACCGCACTGCAACCTAAGATTAGGAATCGCTATTGACTCGTTACCCATAAGTAACAGGTCAAGACTCTTTCTTGCGCCGCGTGACGTGATCTGCCACATTTCTTCGGTATTCAAGGGGGAGACTAGAAATTCGCCGCACGCTGCGGGGCGCTCTCGTCAAACGGGGATCGGTCCAAAGCTCGGCTCAAGAACCCCGCGTCCGTCAAGTTGACCGCATCTCTTGATCGACGTGGGACACTCGCGACTGGAAGAAAACGGCGCAAGCCGACTTCTGCCGGTGCGGCGCCAAGTGTGTCGTCAACGCCCTCTTTGACGCACACCTGGTCAAGACCAGGGTCCGTGACGAACTCGGAATGCTTACCCCGCTGCCGAGCAGTTATGGGCCCTGGTCCAGCACCTGGATGCTGGAACGGAACATAAAATCCCTGATGTAACTGTGCATGCGCAAATAATCTTTGCGCAATTCGTCGTGCACGCAAGTCAGCGTGCGGTCGCGCTACTTAATCTTGGTTTCCTTGAACTCAACATGCTTGCGGACAACGGGATCGTACTTCTTGAAAACAATCTTCTCGGTCGATGTGCGCGGGTTCTTCTTGGTGACATAGAAGAAACCGGTGCCCGCCGTGGACAAGAGTTTGATTTTCTGTGTGACCGGCTTGGCCATGACGATTATTCCTGAAAAACGTCGAGTTTATTGGGATTTGGAGGCCGCACCATAGCTGCGGCTCCCGCCATGTCAAGCCGACCCGTCAGGCTGGGACAACAGCGCACGCTCGAACGCGCCACTTCGATGATTGTAAAACGGAATCGACTGCATCAGTTGGCTGTTTTGGCCCTTCGAGAGGACGGCCGCCAGATCGTCGATTATCAACCGGGTGATAACCGGCAAGTCAAGATTGCGGGCGTCTCCCAGACTGTACCATCCGAGTTCGCTCAACTCCCCGTCGCAGCCACAACTCGAAAACGAGATGTGCCGGGCGTTAATCGCAAAGAACCGGGTATCGTAACGGCGCGGCCGGCCCGGCGGCGTGATGGCGCGGGCAAAAAAGTGCAGTGGCCCAAGATTCGGCAAAACGCCCACGGCGATGGCCTCACTCCACAACGGCGACGCATGGGCGACGAGCTGGGTCGCTGGATCGGTAATAAGGTGCCCGGTTTCCTCGTAAAGTTCGCGCAATGCTGCAACGGCGAGGGCCTGAGCGCGTTCCGGGTCGACGGCTACGCTGTTGTCTGACCCGAGAGCGAGACGCGCCGCGGTTAGTGGAGACAGCACGCTCGCCACCGGTGTGACGAGATCGGCGTCGTCGATACGCCCGCCAGGAAATACGAATTTGTTCGGCAGAAAAACCTGGTCGGCGCGCCGCCGTCCCATGAGAACGCGGGGTTCGGCCGGGTCATAGTCGATAACAACCAGAGTGGCGGCATCGCGCGTCTGCGCAATGTCTTCGACGGGTTCCGTTGCACGTTCAGGCCGGTGATCGGTCGTCGACATTGCGGCGGTCCCAACGTCAGCCGGTTAGGGCGACCACCCGGCTGTGCCGGCCGCTGGCTCGGGGCCACCGAAGCCATGCATCCGCAGCGCCCATTGCAAACCGACAAGCCCGCCTTTGACGCGCGGCAACATCCACAGGGACAATACCAGGGTCAATGGCAGCCAAATGGAGAGATGCACCCAGGTCGGCGGAGCATAGGACTGCTCCAGCAGCAGCAGACCGCCGATGATGATGTGGCCAACGATTAAAATGGTGAAGTAGGGCGGTGCGTCGTCGGCGCGCTGGTGATGCAGCTCTTCCCCGCAGGACGGGCAGGCATCGGCGATTTTCAGATACTGCCGGTATAGTTTGCCTTCCCCGCACGCCGGGCAGCGGCAGGCTAAACCGCGGCTTATTGAGCGGCCGGTAAGGCGCGGCGGGTTTGAGGCGTCAGGGAGTTTTGTGTCGATTTCAATCATGCCAACAATGAAGTGCCGAAGCCATTGACCGTCAAGCGAACGAAAAGACGCGGGGACCAGGATGCGGCGAGAAATCCACGTTGGACGGTTATCGCCGGCCGCGCTTATTGCGGGGCAACTGCCGGACCGGCACCTTGCTGACGCCCGAGTTTGCTCGCCTTTTTCCATCGCTGACCATCTCGAAGCGCAACGCGCCGGCCGCCGGTATGGCCTCAATCAACTTAACGGACACAATGTCGCCGAGCTGGTACATTTCGCCCGAGCGCGAGCCGATGAGGGCGTGTGTGTCCTCGGCGTGGTTGAAGAACTCCCGGCCGAGCGTCGAAATCGGAATGAAGCCGTCGGCGCCGGTGTCCTTCAGGCGCACGAACAGTCCAGAACGGGTGACGCCGGATATGCGGCCGTCGAAGGTCGCGCCGATTTTTTCGGCCAGATGCATGGCGATCAGCCGGTCGATGGTCTCGCGTTCGGCCGCCATGGCTCGGCGCTCGGCGTCGGAGATCGCTTGAGCCGTTTTGGTCAGCCGCTGGGCCTCCTCGTCAGTCTGGCCATCGTCGCCGAACTTGAGGGCCTTGATCAGCGCACGGTGAACGATCAAGTCGGCGTAGCGCCGGATCGGCGAGGTGAAGTGCGCGTAGCGCGCGAGGTTCAAACCAAAATGGCCGATGTTGTCGGGATTGTATTCGGCCTGAGCCTGCGAGCGCAGCACCACTTCGTTGACGAGTTCGGGCACCGGCAGGTCTTTGGCGCGAGCGAGGACGCGGTTGAGGGCCGCTGGTTTTAGTTCTCCATGCGGGGGAACGACGAGGTCGAGCGTCGCCAGGAAATCGCGCAACGCTTTCAGCTTTTCGCGCGACGGCTGGTCGTGCACCCGATAGACGAGCGGCGTTTTCGCCTTCTCCAGCGTTTCGGCGGCCGCAACGTTGGCCGCGATCATCATTTCTTCGATCAGGCGGTGGGCTTCGAGCCGGTCCGGAATGAGCACGCCGGCAACCCGGCCTTGGTCGTCGAGTTTGATCTTGCGCTCAGGCAGATCGAGATTGAGCGGCTGGCGCCGTTCGCGTGCCGCCTTCATCGCCTGATAGGCGTTCCACAGCGGCTTCAAGGCCGTCTCAAGCAGCGGCTTGCATTTGTCCGACGGCGCGCCGTCGAACGCCGCCTGGGCCTCCTGGTAGGATAGCTTGGCGGCCGAACGCATCAGTCCGCGAACAAAGGTGTGGCGCAGTTTTTCGCCATCGCGATCATAGACCATGCGGACAGCGAGGCAGGCGCGGTCTTCGCCTTCGCGCAGTGAGCAAAGATTATTGGAGATCTTCTCGGGCAGCATCGGCACGACCCGATCGGGAAAATAGATCGAATTGCCTCTGAGCTCCGCTTCGCGGTCGAGGCGCGAACCCGATTGCACGTAGTGGGCGACGTCGGCGATCGCGACCGTCACGATGTGGCCGCCGGGGTTCTTGGGATCGCTGTCGGGCTCGGCAAAGACCGCGTCGTCGTGATCGCGGGCGTCGGCCGGATCTATGGTGATGAGCGGTACATCGCGAAGGTCTGTGCGGCGGCCGAGCGGAGCCGCCTCCAGCGCTTCTGCGTCGGCGATGACGCGCTCGGGAAATTCGTCCGGCAGGCCGTAGGCGTGGACGGCAATTAGGCTGATTTTGCGTTGGTCCGAAGGATTGCCGAGGCTTTCGACGATGCGCGCGCGCGGTGTCGAGAAGCGTCCGGTCGGGGTCAGTTCGAAGCGTACGAGATCGCCGTCCTTGGCGTCGCCGAGGTCGCGCGCGTCAAGCGTCCAGGATTTCAGTTCCTTGCGGCTGATCGGTTCGATGGTGCCGCCGCCGCGTGCGGACGCGCGCAAGATGCCAAGCTGGCGCCGTTCACCCTTGGCGAGCCGCTTGAGCGGCCGGGCATGAAGCGTGCGGCCGGCTTCATCAGGCGTGTCGAGCGGCAGCATGCGGGCGAGGATACGGTCGCCGATGCCGATGGCGGCGTCACCCGAATGACGTTTGCCGGCGTCGGCGTCGACGATCAGGATTTCAGGTGTTGGACCTTCGCTCTCGTTCCATTCGGCCGGCCGCGCGATGAGATCGCCGTCACTGGTGCGGCCGGTGATGTCGAGCACGCTGACGGGTGACAGCGTCGAGGTCTGCCGGAGCGCGGACTTGCGGCCGGCAATCGCGCCTTCGCCAGCCAGCTCCTTGAGCAGTTTCTTCAAGCCGATTTTGTCGCCGCCCTTCAGGCCAAACGCGCGCGCGATCTCGCGTTTTCCCGCCTTGCCGTCAGCCGTCGACAGGAAGGCGAGAATATCGTCACGCGACGGCAGGGTTCCGGCCTGCGGCGCAGCGGGCCGGTCGCGCCGGTCGGGTTTTGTGCGGCCGATTTTGCGCGCCACGCGATGCTCGCTGCCTCAGCCGTCCGCGGCTGCTTTGGATTTCTTTGCCGGTGCTGCCTTCTTGGCGGCTTTCGGGGCCGCGGCTTTCTTGGCAGCGGGTTTAGCCGGCTTTTCGGCGGGACTGCTCTTTGCTGTCTTTGCTGGCTTGGCTTTAGCCGGCGATTTCTTGAATGACTTCTTACC
>JANORU010000299.1:0-7766 GCA_031415475.1 Hyphomicrobium sp. | reverse complement strand
ATGGCCGCGTGTCGCTTCTCTCGCAACCGGCCGCTGCTGTGGCCCCGGCCGCAGCGCCGGCCGGCACCCCGTGAGGCCGACGATGAACCTGCGCTGGATCAGCTGTCTTACTTCGCTAGGGGCCCACGGCGCCTTTGTTGCCCTGTTCCTCGTCTCGGCCGGCAGCGCGGCGTTTGAAGCGGGCAGCGGCGAAGACCGGTTCAACGTCGACCAGGGCGTTGCCGTCGAGGGCTTTTCCTTGGACGGCCAGGACGCCATTTCTGTCGCGGCGGTCGAAGCCGAGCCGTTGGAGGCGAGCGAAGCACGCGCAGCCGTTGAAGAAGTCAAAGCCGTCGAAGAGGTCGAACCGGTCGAGATCGTCAAATCCGACGACGGCCCAGAACAACAGGAAGTTATAGAAGAAAAGCCGATCGAACAGCCGCGACCCGAGCAGGTCGCCACGATCGAGCAGCACGAGCAGATCGCCGTCGAAGAGAAGAAGGCAGCAGGCGCCGCCAAAACAGCCGGCGATACCAATTCACTCAACGCCTATCGCGGCAAGCTCTGGTCACACATTTCCAAAAACAAGCTTGCTCCGAAAACGCGGTCTTCAGGCATGGTGGTCGTGAAGTTTTCGATCGGCGCGGATGGCCAACTCGTGTCCAGTTCGATCGAAAAAAGCTCCGGCAACTCGCTGCTCGACAAGGCGGCGATCCGCATGGTCGAAAAAGCATCGCCCTTCCCGGCGCTGCCGGATGACCTTTCGGCCCAAGCGACGTTCGAGTCGACGGTTCCGATCCGATTTAATTAATAGCCGTTAAGATGTCAGGCGCTTCTACGGCGGAGACCTGAAAGCTGTCGCGTTTTCGCGACGCCGATTAACATCCTCTTATCCAATCCCGGCTAACGTCGAATGTTGAATAAGCTCAACGTCAGCGTTTCACATGCTCAACGGCGCTTTCGGGAAACCGAAAACCAATTCATTGATGGGCGAGTATTCGAACCTCGTCGGCGAGGCCGTGCTGCGGCAGCGCACGCGCGAGGCTGAGCATTCCGCGCGCATCGAGGCTGGACTCGCCAACCGCGTCAAATCCGAGTTCATCGCCAATATGAGCCATGAACTCAGAACGCCGCTCAACACCATGATCGGCTTCTCCAAAATCCTGTCCGAACACGACAAACGCCGGATTCCCGACAAGGAAATTGTCGAGTATTCCCAACTCATTCATGCCGCGGCCGGTCACCTTCTGACGGTCATCAACGATATTCTCGACATCTCAAAGATGCAGAGCGGCCGTTACACGCTCGATGCCCGGGAAGTCGACGTAGCGGACGTCATCCAGTCGGCCATTACGTCACTGACCCAACTTAGCGGGGATGCCGGTGTCGCAATCGTGACGCGGATCGCCACCGGCCTGCCCCCCATTCGCGGCGACGCGGTCAAGCTCCGGCAGATTTTCGTCAACCTGATCTCCAACGCCATCAAGTTCACGCTGCGCGGCGGTTCGGTCGAAATCGAAGCGATACGGCTCACCGAGGGCGGCATTTTCAGTGTTATCCGCGATACCGGCGTCGGCATGACGTCGGAAGAGCTGCAAGTGGCGTTGACGCCCTTCGGTCAGGTGGACGGCGGGCGTTCCCGCTGGCGGGAGGGAACCGGCCTCGGCCTGCCGATCGCCAATGCTCTTGTCGAATTGCACGGCGGAGAACTGAAAGTGCGCAGCACCAAGGGACAGGGAACGGAAGTTGCCGTCATCCTGCCGTCTCCCGACCAAGTCTCTATCATTCACGCCCGTGATGCCGTGCTCGGCAACGGCGCAATTCCAAATCAGACCTGAACCCTGAGGACGCTGAAGACCATGCAAGCCTTGACGCAATCGATGGGCAACGGCATTGCCGAAAAGGACAGCTCGATCGGCCGCATCGTGTCGGTTACGGGGTCCAAAGCCATCGTGCTCCTTGATGGCGATCCGAAAAACAGAACCCGCTCACAGATCGATCGTCCGGAAATGGGCACCCTGCTGGCCATCGACACCGTCAACACCGTCGTGCTCGCAATCGTGTCGGCCTTGAGCGTCCCTGTCCCCGCCCAACGCGACGGCGACAGCGAAATCTGGATCGCCGAACTCGGCCTCGTCGGCGAGCTGTGGCGTCACGCCGATGGCAAGACCATGACCTTCAATCGCGGCGTGACCGCTTATCCGGGACTTGGTGACCGTACCCGCGTGGCGTCAAAGGCTGAATTGACAATTGCGTTCGGCGGCAACGATGAACGCACCGTGCGCATCGGCTGCATCCGCCAGGACCCAACGATCGCCGCTCGCGTCCGCGTCGACGAATTGCTCGGCAAGCATTTCGCCATTCTAGGAACCACCGGCACCGGCAAGTCGTGCACCACGGCGCTGATCCTCAGATCGATCCTGGAGCAGCACCCGGCAGCCCACATTGTTCTGCTCGACCCGCACAACGAATATGCGACGGCGTTCGGCGATTGGGCTGAGGTCATCTCACCGCGCAACATGCAATTGCCGCTCTGGCTGCTGAATTTCGAAGAAGTCGTCGAGGTTCTCGTCGGCGATCCCGAGCGCAAGCAGGAAATCGAGATCCTGCAGGAACTCATTCCGTTGGCCAAGAGTCGCTACAGCTCGGGCCGGGCCGCCGAAAGCCAGAAGATTCGGCGCGGCATCATCGACAATGGCCGCTTCACGGTCGACACGCCGGTTCCGTATCGCGTGTCGGATCTGACTGGTCTCATTGACGAGCGCATGGGCAAGCTTGAGAACAAGCGTGATCTATCGCCCTATCGCATTCTGAAGGGCAGGATCGACAACATTTCGCAGGACGCGCGCTACGCATTCATGTTCGGATCGCTGACCGTCTACGACGGTATGACTCAGATCCTGTCGCGCATCTTCCGCGTGCCGGTCAACAAGAAGCCGATCACGATTCTCGAACTGACAGGCATCCCGACCGAAGTCACCAACGTTGTCGTCTCGGTTCTGTGCCGCATGACGTTCGACTTCGCACTTTGGAGCGAAGGCCAGGTTCCGGTGACGCTGGTGTGCGAAGAAGCCCATCGGTATGTGCCCCTGAACGCCGCACTCGGTTTCGAGCCATGCAAACGCGCCATTGCTAAGATTGCCAAGGAAGGCCGCAAGTACGGCGCCTCGCTGTGCATCGTTACCCAGCGTCCGGCTGAAATCGATCCGACCATTCTTTCCCAGTGCAACACGGTCTTTGCGTTGCGCATGTCGAACGACCGCGACCAGGCGATTGTGTCGTCGGCCATTTCCGACACAGGATCCGGCCTGCTCGAATTCCTCCCGTCGCTCGGCCAGCGCGAGGCCATCGCGTTCGGCGATGGCGTCGCACTTCCCGTCCGCATCAAGTTCGACGAGCTGCCGAAAAACAAGCTGCCGCGCTCGTCGACCGCCTCGTTCTCGGAAAAATGGCAGAAGTCGGTCAATGACGAGGGCTTCCTCGACCAGGTCGTCGAACGCTGGCGCACCGCGGGCATGGGCCATACGCTCGATGCCAGCCAGCAAGCGGCTAATCTTGCCGAAGCTATGGGCATGGCGCACGCTGCCAGCGGACCGGCGGACTTCACGGACAACCACCCAGATCCGGCCGAACTGGCCGAAGCTGCTGCGGCACCGCGACCGAACGCCGGATACCAGTTGCGGCGCGATCCCGCGACAGCCGCCGCACCATCGATGCCGGGCAGCGCGCCTGTCCGTCCTGCCGCCTCATCGCTGTTGCGGCGAGACCCGGTGGCCGCTCCGGCAGCGTCCTCAATGGGTCAAACGAGTGGCGACGCCCATGCGGCTCGCGCTTCGCTGCGTGACCGGCTGCTGCGGCCGGCCAATCGCTAATCCATCACATAGAGTGCTTCCGGAAAAGTGCGAAGCGGTTTTCCGAAGAGAAGCACGACAAAACAAAGAGCTAGGGTCCGTCCTTGATTCAATCAAAGTCGGACGGACCCTAAGCCAGCACGCCGCTCAGGGCTTTCAGCGGCGGCAGCGCCGCGTCCTTTGCCGACAAGCATACGGTGGCGCGCGTAAAGCCCCAGTCGATCCCAATCTCGGGATCGTCGAACGCAAACCCGCGGTCGCAGTCGGGCGCGTAAAAGTCGGTGACTTTGTAGACGACCTCGGTATCGGCCTCCAAGGTCACGTACCCGTGCGCGAAGCCGGGCGGAACCCAGATTTGCGTCCAGTTATCAGCCGAAAGGACGGCTTTGACATGGCGGCGAAAGGTCGGCGACAACCGCCGGATGTCGACGGCAACGTCGAGGATCGATCCCTTCACCACGCGAACGAGTTTGCCCTGGGCGTGGGGCGGGACCTGGAAATGCAAGCCGCGCACCGTCCCCTTGTCTTTCGAAAGCGCATGATTGTCCTGCACGAACGCCGGATCGAGACCCGCCTCGGACAGCGTCCTGGCGTTCCAGGTTTCGGAGAAGAAGCCGCGATCATCGCGGAACACGCGCGGCATGATGAGCTTCACATCGGGGATTGCGAGCGGCGTAACAGTCATCGATCCCCGTCTATGGTGCGCTTGGTCTCACCCGGCTTGAAGTCAACGACGCGGCTTGCGGCATCAGCCGCCGGCGGACGCGCGGTCTCGACGGTTTTATCGGTTGGCGGCCGTGACGCGCCGTCAGCCGGCGGCGCTGTGGCTTCCCGTTCCAGCTGCCGGAAGCGGCGGATACTTAATGGAATTGAACAGAGGTAGGTGAGGGTTGCCAGGGCCAGAGTTTCGTAGGGGAATGTCACGAGATAGGCGACGAAGGCGACGGCCAGAATAAAGATCGGCAGCACCCACTCCCGTCCGATCCGCTCGCCCAACAGCTTGCCGGAATAGGTCGGCACCATCGATACCATCAGCCCGGCCATCAGCACCGTATAACCCAGGACTCCGATCATAAGCCCGCGCGAGTCTCTGAAATCGAAGCCGAGGTTAGCGAGATAGACCGGCAACAAAACCACAATCGCTGCTGCCGGTGTTGGCACGCCGACGAAATAATTCGACTGCCACTTGGGCCGGTCCTCATCGACCGCGACATTGAAGCGGGCAAGCCGCAATGCCGAGGCGAGCGAGAACAGCAGCACGCAAATCCAGCCACCGCTCTTGAAGTCACCGAGTCCCCAGGTGAAAATCAGGATGGCGGGCGCCACGCCGAAATTGACGAAATCGGCGAGGCTGTCGAGTTCCGCACCGAAACGCGACGATGCCTTGAGCAGACGCGCCACCCGGCCATCGATCCCGTCAAGCATGGCAGCAAAAACGATCGCTCCCAGGGCTAACTCCCAGCGCCCTTCAATCGACATACGGATCGATGTCAGTCCGGCGCACAACCCGAGCAGCGTGAAAAAGTTCGGCACCAGCATGCGGACTGGCACGCGCTCGTGACTGAACAGACGCCGGCGGCGGCGGCGGTACGTTTCGCGTTCCAGTTCCGGTAATTCAGGGTCCATGGCACCCCTCCAATTCGGGAGCGAAGACGGCACACTATATGCTAATTGCGGCGCGCTTCGCGCTCTCCTTCACTCGACTGCAGATCGGCAAGCACCGTTTCCCCGGCAACCGCCCGCTGGCCAACAGACACAAGTGCGGTTTTGCCCGGAGGCAAGTAGGTATCGACCCGTGAGCCGAATCGGATGAGCCCGAACCGCTCGCCGGCGCCGACCGCATCGCCTTCCTTTGAAAAGGTTACAATCCGGCGAGCCACGAGTCCGGCGATCTGCACGACGCCCAGAGTTTCGCCCTTGGGCGTCTCGATCGACAGCAACCGCCGTTCGTTTTCGTCGCTCGCCTTGTCGAGTGCGGCATTGAAAAATGCGCCCGGCACGTAGACCGAACGAACAATGCGACCCGCTATGGGTGAGCGGTTGATGTGAACGTCGAACACGGACAGGAAAACGGAAATGCGAGTTCTTTGGGCGTCGCCCAGCCCCAGCTCAACGGGCGGACGGACGGTCTCGATGGCCGACACGCGGCCATCGGCCGGCGAAATCACAAGGCCCTCGCGCATCGGCGTGACGCGATCCGGATCGCGGAAGAAGTAGGCGACCCAGGCGGCAATCAACGCGGCGATCCAGCCGAGCGTGTCCCAAACTGAGAAGCAAAGGAATGCCGCGACAACGGCAATCGCAACGAACTTATACCCGTCACGGTGGATCGGAACAAAGGTCTCGAAAATCGTGTCGAGCAGGCTCGTACGGTCCGACAAATCACGTCTCCTCAATTCGGTTGCGCCGCCCCATTACCCCAAGCCGCGCGTCGCGGTCAGAACGGAATGGCGACGAACCGCGTATCCCCTTTTGAATCCTCGACCAGCACAAGGACCTGCTTGTTACCCAGCTTCTTGAGCTTTTCAACCGCGCGCGACAGGTCGTCGATCGATGCGACCGCCTCCTGCTGGGCCTCCACGATCACGTCGCCGACCTTGATGTTCTTGCCCGCGGCCGGGCTTGCGGCATCAATCTCGGTCACGATCAGGCCTTTGACCTTGGCATCGAAGCCGAATTTGGTGCGCATCTCATCTGTGAGCGGCGTCATCGACAGACCGAGCAGCGACGCCGGTGCCGGCACCTTGTTGTCGGGGCTCTTGTCATCATCCTTGGTCAACGACTGGCCGTCTTCTTCCTCTTCGAGACGGCCCACGGCGACCGACATGTTCTTCTTCTGACCGGCGCGCAGAACCTCGACATCGACCGCCTTGCCGATCGGCGCCTGCGCCACGAGGCGCGGCAGGCCGCGCATGGTGGTGACCTCTTTGCCATCGAATTTCAAAATGACATCGCCCGGCTCAAGCCCGGCTTTGGCAGCTGGGCTGTCGGGCGTAATACCGGCGACGAGGGCGCCGGTGTTTTCCGCGACACCCAGACTGGCTGCAATGTCTTCGGTCACGGTCTGAATCTTGACGCCGAGCCAGCCGCGCCGGACTTCGCCAAACTCACGCAGTTGGTCGACAACCGCTTTGACCGTGTCGGACGGCACCGCGAAGCCAATGCCGATCGAGCCGCCGCTCGGTGAGATGATGGCCGTATTGATGCCGATCACTTCGCCGTTCATGTTGAACAGCGGTCCGCCCGAATTGCCGCGGTTGATGGCGGCGTCGGTTTGAATGAAGTCGTCGTACGGGCCGGCATTGATGTCGCGCTGCTTGGCCGAGACGATACCGACGCTGACCGAGCCGCCGAGACCGAACGGGTTGCCGATCGCCATCACCCAGTCGCCGACTTTCATCTCGGTTGACGATCCGAACGGCACTTCGGCAAGCGGCGTCTTGGGCGTGACCTTCAACAAGGCGACGTCGGCTTTGGAGTCCTTTCCGAGCACCTTTTCAACCTTGAGCTTCGATCCATCATGAAAATTGATGATGATCTCGTCGGCGCCATCGATGACGTGGTTGTTGGTGACGATCAGGCCGTCCTTGCCGTTGATCACGAAACCGGAGCCGAGCGAATTGACCTTGCGATCCTGCTGTGGTGACCGGCCGCCGCGTTTATTGAAGAAGTCGTCGAAAAAGTCTTCGAACGGCGAGCCTTTCGGCACCTTCGGCAGCGGCACGCCTTCGGGCGATTTGGCGGTCTGCGACGTTGAAATATTGACAACGGCATCGCTCAACCTTTCGGCGAGCGGCGCAATCGATGGCGGACCCTCTCTAAAGGCCAGGGCGGGAACGGCTAGCGCGGGTATGACGAGGGCCAGGCCGGCGATTGCTGCGCGCAAACCAATGGCACTCCAGAGGGGCGAACCCCGGCGCCGGTGTCGTTCGACGC
>JANORU010000298.1:0-1931 GCA_031415475.1 Hyphomicrobium sp. | reverse complement strand
CTCGGTGTCGCCTTCTCGATCGGCCTGACAGTTATGGCGCTGGCACGCTCGATCGGACATGTTTCGGGCGGGCACTATAATCCGGCCGTCACGCTCGGGCTTGCCGCCGGTGGCCGGTTCGATTTCGCCGCGGCGCCGGGCTACATCATCGCCCAGTGCCTGGGTGCCGCTTCGGCGTGCGGCGTGTTTTCGATCATCGGCGGCGGCGTCGGCGGCACCTACGCTGCCAACGGCTTCGGCGACCTTTCCATGCTCAAGGTCGGCATGCCGGGAGTGTTCCTGATCGAACTCGTGCTGACGGCGTTCTTTCTGATGGTCATCATGGGTTCGACGCGCAAGGACTCAGCACCCGGTTTTGCGCCTCTCGCCATCGGCATGGCGCTGACCGCGATCCACATCATGGCCATTCCGGTCTCTAACGCATCGGTCAACCCGGCGCGCAGCTTCGCGTCGGCGATCTACGCCGGTGGTGAGCCCTTGGCACAGCTCTGGGTGTTTTGGGCCGCACCTATCCTCGGCGCGGTCATCGGAGCGCTCGTGTACCGCTATCTCGACCCGGTCGAGTGACAGCAAAAGCAAGCCGGGAACCGTCACAAACCGGTTCCCGGTCTCAATCCACACAGTCCGCGACCATCAACCCCTGTGTCCGGCCCGTGGTTTTGATTGCAAGTCGCCGCGACTTGTGTCAGCAAGCCCAAGAGCGGCGCAGGGGCCCGATTCATTTACGATATTTGAGCCTCTCCCTCATAACTTTGAGACTTGCCAGTTCCCGGCACTCCCCCTGCGCTCTCTTAGAAACCCTCATCGACTCCGCAACCGGCGGAGGCGATCGCAGTGTTTCGTTCGCAGACGGAGACAGGTTTTTTGGACACTAAGCCGTTCGCTGAGCTCGGCCTCAGCCCCAAGGTCCTCGCCGCAGTCGAAGCGGCCGGATACACGACCACGACACCCATTCAATCCGAAGCCATCCCGATTGCCATAACCGGCCGAGATGTTCTCGGCATCGCCCAGACGGGCACCGGTAAGACCGCCGCGTTCACACTGCCGATGATCCATCGACTGGAGACCGGCCGCGCCCGGGCGCGCATGCCACGGTCGCTGATCCTGGCTCCGACCCGTGAGCTTGCAGCCCAGGTGGCCCAGGCGTTCGAGAAATATGGCACCAATCACAAACTCAATGTCGCCTTGCTGATCGGCGGCACAGCTATGGATGAGCAGATCAAGAAACTCGATCGCGGTGTCGACGTGTTGATCGCCACACCCGGCCGGATGCTCGACCATTTCCAACGCGGCCGCTTGATGCTGATGGGTGTCGAGATCCTGGTGATCGACGAAGCCGATCGCATGCTCGACATGGGGTTCATTCCCGACATCGAAAAGATCTGCAAGCTGCTGCCGCCGCGCCGGCAGACGCTGTTCTTTTCCGCCACCATGCCGCCGGAAATCACCCGGCTGGTTGAGCAGTTCCTCAAAGATCCCGTGCGGGTCGAGGTGGCAAAGCCCGCGACCACCGCCAAAACCATCACGCAGAAATTCCGCTTCTGCACTTCGGGCGAAGATTTCGCCAAGCGCGAAGTGCTGCGAGACATGATCCGGACTGAGAACGTCAAGAACGGCATCATCTTCTGCAATCGCAAGCGCGACGTTGCAATTCTGCACAAATCGCTGGTCAAGCACGGCTTCAACGCCGGCGCGCTGCATGGCGACATGGACCAGAAGAACCGGACAGAAACACTTGATAAGTTCCGCTCGGGCGAAATATTGCTATTGGCGGCCAGCGACGTTGCCGCTCGCGGCCTCGATATTCCCGACGTCAGCCACGTCTTCAATTTCGATCTGCCGTGGCAGTCGGACGACTACGTGCACCGCATCGGCCGCACCGGTCGCGCCGGCCGCGAAGGCGCTTCGTTTTCCCTGGTCACCACCGAAGA
>JANORU010000297.1:0-4225 GCA_031415475.1 Hyphomicrobium sp. | reverse complement strand
GACCGTCTGGCCGTAGTCGTAGGCATTGATGATCGTTGTGGCGCTGGTGGCGAGGCGGCCGAGGTATTGCGGAACCGAGAGATTGGGCGCGATCGGCTCGGCGTTCTCGAAGAACGTCTTGAGCGTCACGGGGGTTGCCTGCTTGCCGGCTTGAATGAGTTTCGAAGCGGTCTCGAAAATCTGGGCGTGCAATGGATCGTAGAAATGCACCGGCTCAAGGAAGCCGGATACGCGATCCAACGACTCGTTGTTGACCAGGATCGCGCCGAGCAACGCCTGCTCGGCTTCGATGTTATGGGGGACCTGACGGAACTGCATCGGCGCGTCGGCGTGGGCGACGGCACGAAGTTTGTCGGTCGGGAGGAGAGCGGGTTCAGCCATGACCCATGGATAGACCGAGTCCCTGCCGATCCGTCAGGTCCGAATCGGGCTGCCGGATTTGGTCAAGCGCGAGCTATCCTAGTTGTCCACAGAGCCCCGAACGCACCTTCGAACTTGGGTCATATGCAACTCTAGTGGGCCTACAGCCAGAATGCCAAAACACCCGCGACCCCTGCGGATCGCGAGCGTTTTTGCTAGCCGAGCTTTTGAGGTCAGGCGAGCGAACGGCTTACTCGGCCTTCCCGGTATCGTCTTCCGGCGCCGCGCCCTCTTCGAACATTTCGTCCGGGTTGAAGGTTTCGATGTCGAGTTTCTCTTCCTTGACGACCGCAAGGTTCTCACCGCGCGCCTGGCGCTCGGCTTCATCGGTCGAACGGGCAACGTTGAGCGTGACCGTCACGAGGACTTCCGGGTGGAGCTGAACGCTCGTCTTATGCAGACCGAGGGTCTTGATCGGGCTCGTCAACACGACTTGGCTGCGGTCGATCGAGAAGCCGCCGGCGGTGACGACTTCGGCGATGTCGCGGGTCGAGACCGAGCCGTACAGCTGGCCTGTGTCGCCGGCTGAACGGATGGTCACAAACAACTGACCATCGAGCTTGGTGGCAACGACTTCGGCTTCTTTCTTCTGCTCAAGGTTGGTCGCCTCGAGCTGCGAACGCTGGCCTTCGAACTTGGTCAGGTTTTCCTTGGTCGCGCGCAGCGCCTTCTTCTGCGGCAACAGGAAGTTGCGGGCGAACCCGTCCTTGACGGTGACGACATCGCCCATCTGACCGAGGCGGCCGATACGCTGGAGGAGAATGACTTGCATGAGAGAACTCCGTTAGGTGTTTGAGTTGGAAGGATCAATTGAGACGTCGTGGTGTTAGGGTGGTGGTCCGGTGGCACCGGCGAACCGGCGCCGTAAATCGAAGACGCCATCGGCAAGGCCGAGGAGGGCGACCGCGACTGAAACCCAGACGCTGCCAATCAGGAGACCGGCGTAAAGGGTCCCCAGCGCGAACGCGCGCCAGGACTTGTCGCGGGCCGAGTAGTGCAGAACCGCAAGCCCGAGAAAGACCAACGCCAGATACAGCGCTCCAGCGATGCCGGTGCCGGCGGCCCCCGGGAGGCCCGCAACACCGCTGGCAAGCAGGGCTGCAACGAACGCGATCGAGACGCCGCGGGGATAGGTGAGCAGGTCGAGCGATGGCCAGGGTCTGAGGAGTTGACCGGACGCGCGCGTAATTTTTCCCGCCAGCCAAAGGTTGAAGACGAGGGCCGACATCAGGGTGATCGAGGTCGCTGCCGGCATCAGCGCAATAGCCGCGTCGGTGACCTGCGCGAGGGTGGCGTCATCGAGCTTCTGATCGGGTGCCAGTTCGGAGACGCGCGCCTTCAGCGTTTCGGAGATAGCACTTCGCAGATCGCTCTTGAACTTGTCGAAGTCCTGGCTGGCGATCAGCGCCACGCCAACCGTCAACGCGCTGGCCAGTGCCGCTGCCCACAGAACCAGCCGCCCGCTCGGATACCATTGCACGCCGGCGGCGGCGGCGGCGGACGTGTCGGTCTCGCGCCCCGAAGCTTCTTCTGCGGGCCGGTTGAGCAGGGCGAGGTAGGAGAGCCAGACCGCGGGCACGGCTTGTCCAGCAGCAAATAGCAGGGCCGCGATCGGCGCACCGAGCAGACCGATCAACACGGTGCCCGTCAGCGCTGCGATGGCCCCTGTCCGCCAGCCCCAACCAAGGGCCGCGAGGAACACGGGCAGCGCCGTCAGCAGGAACATCAGATAGCGCAACAGCATTGGGCCCGTGGATGCGGACGCAAAAACGACCGCCGCCACGACCCCAAGTCCAACACCGATAAGTGTCTGTTGCTTCATATCCCAGCTGTCCCGCATGCGCGGTTAGAGACATGTCCGGCATCAAAGTAGCCGCTGTCCCAACCCGTCTTTCGCTTGGAACGGTTGGCCAGCGACGCGCGCCAGCCAACCGGATTTTCTTACTTCAGCACGTATGGCAGCAGGCCGAGGAAGCGGGCGCGCTTGATGGCGCGGGCCAGCTCACGCTGCTTCTTGGCCGACACGGCCGTAATGCGGCTCGGCACGATCTTGCCACGCTCGGAAATATACCGGCCGAGCAGACGCGCGTCCTTGTAGTCGATCTTCGGCGCTTGGCTGCCGGAGAACGGGCAGGTCTTGCGGCGGCGATGGAACGGTCGGCGAGCGGCGAGCTGTTGAACTTCGGTCATTGATTAGCCCTCCGAGCCAGGATTGTCGTTGCGGGGAGGACGCGGCGGACGCGGACCGCGCGGTGCATCGCCCTCACGCGGGGGACGGCTGTCGCCGCCTTCGCGCGGCGGACGGGGACGGAAAGTCGAGCCGCCTTCGCGGCCACCGCCGCCGAAGCCACGGTCGCCGCGATCGCCACGGTCGTCGCGATCCTGCTTGCGCATCATGGCCGACGGTTCGGTTTCGTGCTCTTCGACCCTGACGGTCATGAAGCGGATGACGTCGGCTTGAATGGACAGACGCCGCTCCATTTCAGCGACCGCCGCCGGCGGCGCGTCGATGTTCAGGAGCGCCATGTGCGCCTTGCGGTTCTTCTTGATTTTGAACGCGAGGCCTTTGAGACCCCACATTTCGGTCTTGGTGATTTTGCCGCCGCCTTCGGTGATGGCGTCGGTCACGTCCTTGACGAGGGTTTCGACCTGCTGGGCCGAAACGTCGGGACGCGCGAGGAGAACATGCTCGTATAGCGGCATGCGGAGGCCTTTCTGTTTGTGCTTCGTCCGGGGCTAAAGCATCGAACGACGTTTCGCGGCGCAAAGCCTCTGACAGACCGGGACAGGCCCACCACAGAACCTAGTGAGAGCGAAGACACCGGGAGCCGGGACCGAAATCCCTCCATATTGCGTGGCGGAGCCAATACAACACAGCCTCCCGTTCAGCCTCCAGCCGACGGAACGATCGGCGGGTTATACGCGATTTACTCAGTCCGGCAAGTGGCCTCGGCTGCGACCAGGGTGCGTCTCAGAAAGTGCCCCGGGGGAGAGCGGCAGCCCTTGCCACCAAGGAGTGGATAAGGTCAACGTTTCTCGATTGATGCGGCCAAGTCGACCCCCGCCATCGCCCGGAGACCCCAAAACCCATGAGTGGCGGACTATTGGCACTTCTCGATGACGTGGTGGCGCTGACCAAACTGGCGGCCGCGACATTGGACGATGCGGCAGGGCAGGCCGCCCAGGCCGGGACCAAGGCGGCCGGCGTTGTCATCGACGATGCCGCCGTGACGCCGCGCTATGTCGTTGGCCTCGCAGCCGAGCGCGAACTGCCGATTATCGGCAAGATTGCGCTCGGCTCGCTCAAGAACAAAATTCTATTTTTGCTGCCGGCTGCACTGGCGCTGTCGGTTTTTGCGCCGTGGGGCATCACGCCCCTGCTGATGATTGGCGGGCTCTATCTGTGCTTTGAAGGCTTCGAAAAAGTCGCCCATATGTTTTCGGGCGACGAGGGGCTGGAAGGCGGCGCGAGCCAGTCAACAGCAACCGACGCCAAATCCCTCGAGGATGAAAAGGTCAACGGCGCCATCCGGACCGACTTCGTTTTGTCAGCCGAGATCATGGCCATTGCACTCGCCAGCATTACCGCCCCGGATCTGCTGACGCGCGCCATCGTTCTGGCCGTCGTCGGGCTGTTTATCACAGTGGCGGTCTACGGCGCTGTCGCACTGATCGTCAAAGCCGATGACTCTCGGCATCCTCATCACCAAGGCGGATTGTAACCCCATCATGACACCGGCAGACATCAATCGCCTTGGCCTTTGCCAAAGCCTCTCGGGCGATGGCCTCAATGTTATCTACGTAG
>JANORU010000296.1:0-3846 GCA_031415475.1 Hyphomicrobium sp. | reverse complement strand
GCGCCACTTCGTTCCGGCCGATGGCCCGCAATACCGGACCATGGGTCAATTGCGGGATCGGCAAGGTCGTGACCATCGCGGCAACGATCGCCACCGGAACGATGATCGCGATCAATGCCGCCAATCCTTGCGCTACCGTCGTCCACGTCAGCGACCGCATCCCGCCGGCAATGACCGCAGCGACAATCGTCACCGCCATGGCTATCAGAAAGATATGCGGATCGCCGGCCATCAGCCCGTTCGCGGCCGAGGCTGCCAGCTTGAGTTCGGCCGCCAGCAGCATGGTCATCGGCACGCTGACGAGCAGCGCGGCGGTGATGCGCAAGAACCTGCTATCGAAGCGGCGCCCGAGATAGCTTGGAATTGTGAAGGCGCCAAACTTGCGTAGGAACGGTGCCAGCATGACGGCCATGACGACGAATCCGGCGAGCGCGCCAATTGCAAGACACAGCGCGTCGAACCCGATCAGAAAAAACACGCCTGTGAGGCAGACGAAGCCGGTGGCACCGAACGCAGAGATGGCGAGCGCCAAACCGTTGAAGAAGGCGGGCACACGCCGTCCGGCCGCAAAGTAATCGAGCGGCGCATTGGTACTGACCGCGATGCCGATCGCGATATAAAGCGCCAGCGGTCCGAGCAGCATGGCGACACGGAGCCACTGTGCTTCGACGCCGAGCCCCTCGAGAATGAGAGTCACCAGCGCCAGCGCCACAAAGGCGCTCATGAAGATGCTGAAGTACGAACCGAGACGCGGATTGACGATCCGGGCGGTCGAAAGAAATGCCATGCGCGCGGCGCTCACCTTTGCAAAGTCGTCGGACGTGTCAGTTGTCTTCGTGCGCCCCGTGCCAGTGATCGATCGCGTCCTGCTGTTTGACGAAACTGGCGACCATGAGCACGGCAATCAATACCAGCCCATGGGCGGCGAGAAAGTAGCCGAGCGGAAAGCCCAGAAACTTATTCGAGTTGAGACGGGTTGCGTACAGCGGCAAGACAATGATGACCGAAAAGAACGGCACGAGAGTCGCCAACATTTGAAACTTGGTATGGCGCCAATACGGCTTTCGTTCTTTACGTTCGATCATCGCCGTTCACCTTGTTGGCGGGCAGGCAGAGCACGCCAACGCGCGCCGTTTCGACGTATATGGCTCATCTACCTGGGCCAAATTCCGGCAATCGGCCACATCGCCCACAATGGAGCAGCAGAATCTCCGTTTTGTTGCAATTGTCAGTCCGAAGACATTGACATACGCTGCGGCCGCTGAGTCGCACGCTAAAGCGCCAGATTACTGGGCAAAACCCGGTCCAGGCGCTCGTCGGTGTGCAGCCGCAAGACGCGGGCAACGATCAACAACACTAACATCCAAACGGGGAAGACAGAAATGAGTATGATGCAGGAATTCAAAGACTTTGCCATGAAGGGCAACGTCGTAGACCTTGCCGTCGGCGTGATCATGGGTGCGGCGTTCGCCCCCATCGTCTCAACCTTGGTCGACAACATCATCATGCCGCCGATCGGCGCACTGATGGCCGGCGTCGATTTCTCGACTCTAGCAGTCAGCATTCCGACCGCCGGCGACCCGGTTCTGATCAAGTACGGTTTGTTCCTCAACGCCATCATTAAGTTCATGATCACGGCGTTCGCGATCTTCATGCTGGTCAAGGCGCTTAACTCGATGAAGAAGCCAGCAGCAACCGCTGCACCGGCAGCGCCGCCGGCATCTGAGGTCTACCTCAAGGAAATCCGTGACGCGCTGGTGAAAAAATAATTCGGCGTACTCTCGAAATCGTCAGGGCCTCGCAAAATCCGTGCGGGGCCCTTTCGCTTTTTCAAGAACAACTGCCGCCGCCCAGAACGCAGAACCGCGCGCAATGGGGATGGCAGAGTTTGACCGCACCGTGATCGAACATGCCGCCATCGGCTTTGGCGGATTCCGACAACGATGCTCCCATTTCGAAGGCGGGGTCATACGGGAGCAGCGTGCACGGCAGAACGACGGGCGCTGCGGCGCCTTTGCGCTTCACCACCATGCGCGACCGCGCGCACATCATGTTTGCCGGGTCTTTCTTCAGAATACCCCAGCAAGCCGGCGTGATTTCTGGAACATCGGTGCCGCCATCCATCTCGGGAAAAATCGTGACATCGTGCACTGAGGCCGCATCGATCTTCCAACCCTGCTCATCGGCGAGCGCTGCGTAGCCGCCTCGCGCCTTCGCGTCGTCTTCTCCCCAGCACGACCGGCCGGCGATGGCGATCTTGAAACCGTTGGCGGACAACCAATCGACACCAGCGATTGCCTTGCTCCACGTGTCTTTGCCGCGTTCGGTTTCGTGCAGTGCCTTGGTGTAATGGTCGAGGCTCACGCGCACGGTCAACCGCGCTTTGTCGGCGGCGGACATCCGCAGCAGCGCCGCCTTGAGACGTGGCCGCTGCATCGGCAGCATCGCGTTGGTCAGCAGCAAGACGTCGAACCCGAGTTCGAGGGCCGCTTCCAGCATCGCCGGAAACTCGGGATTGAGAAACGGCTCGCCGCCGGTAAACCCAATCTCGCGAACTCCCAATGTCTTGGCTTCGTCGAGCACCGCGCGCGCTTCGTCAGCCGAGAGATACTCAAGGCGATCGTTGGTCGGGCTCGATTCGATGTAACAGTTCCGGCAGGTGATGTTGCACAGCGTACCGGTGTTGATCCAAACCGTGTCCAGGGAAACGAGCGGCACGCGGGCGCGCGGCTCGCCCTTAGCGGTCCTGTCGGGGTCGGAAAACTTGCCCGGCTGGAGAGCAGCAGATTCGACGATGTGGACATCGAGCGTCAAGACGGGTGAATCCTCGCAAACAGGGCCAAATGCTTTCTCGCACGGACGTGCCTGGATATCTACGGCGCCGAGCGGCGCAGGTTTCGGCAATGGCCCGAAATCCGGCCGCTTTATCGCTGATAGCCGGTGTGGTATCGAAGCGCCGGTGCGGGCGTAGTTCAATGGTAGAACGGCAGCTTCCCAAGCTGCATACGTGGGTTCGATTCCCATCGCCCGCTCCATCCGCCTCCGCCAAGGCTTCGGCGGGATTTGTTCAATGTCGATCTGGCTAAGCGCTGCGGGCCCGGTGGGCGGTCTTCTCCCACCAATGTGGTGCGGTGACGAGCTGAAACAGCGCACGATAGGCGGCGGCCGAAATGGCCAGCCAGTAGACGGGCAGCCACAGCGCCTGAATGGCGAGATGCGGACGTCCGCGCCGGCGAACGGCGATCATCGCCAACAGCGCCGAGACACCATAGGCGAGCAGGAGATTGGCGATACCGAGCATCCACAGTGCCGATGGAACGCTGCCGTCCAACGGCACCCAAATGCTCTCGCCCTGCCAACTGCGATAGGCGACGAGGCAATAAAAGACTGGATGCACGAGCGCCGACAGCAATAGTCCGCCAAGCGCGAGCGAAAATCCAATCGCGCGAATGAGGCCAAGGTCTCGTACCAGCCGAATGGGCTGGCGGGTGTGGACGATCAACGTTTGCATCCTGATAATTCGTATGTGTCGGACCCGGCCGCATTAGCCATTTTTCCAGTAAAACCAGTGCTTTTGGCGCACAGTTGAGGTACAAGTCGGTACACAATCTGGGTCACAAATTGCCATGGAAATCCTCTATTCGAAGCCGCGCGGCAAACGCGGAATTTATGTTTACCGGCGGCGCGTTCCCGAGTCTTTGCAGGCGGAAGTCGGGGCAGAGATTTGGAAGGTTAGCCTGCGGACGGCCAACCAAACCGAGGCTCGCGTTAAGGCTACTGCACTGGCTGCGGAGCACGACGCGATGATTGCGGCGTATCGGCAGCTACACCCGGTAGAAGTCGCCC
>JANORU010000295.1:0-5857 GCA_031415475.1 Hyphomicrobium sp. | reverse complement strand
ATCGCACCCTTCATAATGTGAGCCGTCGCCAACTCTTTCCGAAGCGAAGACATCATGTCTTCGCCGGATTTCAGTTGCCGCTCAATTTTCTCGACGGCACTTGTCAATTGCCATTGAGCACTGCTTGCAACCGCCGCCGCTACGGGTACGTTGTACCAATGCCGCTCGCGGAGTACCGATCGCATGTCGTCGGTCGCAAAGAGCGGCAGTTTTGGAGGTTTGGTGGCTCCAGGTCGCTGCAAGGCCGAAAGCACATTAGTCAATCCGCCCTCTAGACGCCGGTCGTTTTCTTGCAGGTACTCTTTGAGGCGCTTGTGGAGGATGTGCTCGCGGTATCGCCACCATCTGTACAACGCGAAGGCAAACGCTGCGGCGGCAAACAGATCTTGCGCGTGTTGATTGAGAAAGGCGCCGACCGCTCCTATGACGCCATTTGCTTGTTCGCCAGCCTGCCCGAGCAGTTTTGCGGCAGCACTCGCAGCCAACTCGTTGTCGCTTATTAGCGAAAGCAATTGGCACAAATAAGCTTCTTCCCCGCACTCCATCCCTCACCCCCGCACGCAAACGCAACATCACTGAACCATCAATATCCTCAGTCTAAGCACCACCCACGGTCCTTGGCGATTCAAAAATTAACCAATGGCCACGGGCCTGAGCGCGGTCGCCTCGAAATGCGCGCCCCTCAATCCCAATCGCGCCGCTTTAGGGTGGCGAGGATGGTGCCGCGCTCGTCTTTGAGAATCAGCATCAAATGCGTCGCCTCGGCGGTGCGGGCCGAGGCGATGATGTTCAATAAGTCCCGCTCGCGCGCCATCACCTCCTCTGCACAGGCCTTCTTCGACGAGATCATCTGCACGAAGGCAATATGGTTGCCGTCGAAGGTGTACCGGCCCTCGATCCGGTTGCAGCCGCCCGAACCCGCCACACGTTCCGTGCCGAACTGAATGTAAGCCTCGGGCGTGCCGTCATAGCTCCATTCCGAACCCGCCAGACTGGCGAGCGCGGCCGCTGCTGCGGCCATGGTGAATAGTCCTGCCATCGCGTCCCCCCTCTCAATGCCGGCGCTCACTGCGGCGGCGCAGCTTGGCGAATTGATGGCAACCTACCGGACGGCAAGGCGTGCGCGCCAGGGAGGCGGAAAAATTTTCGTGTCCCATGACCAAAGTTATCCCCGCGCTCCGGCACGCGCGTATTCTTCCCCCCGTTCCGCATCACTCGGGGCGTCTTCGCGAGACGTTGTGGTGATGGATGCGGGATCAGGATCGGAAGGACACGAGGTGCTGTAACGTACAGCAACCCTTCCGCAGCGTTCGCACCCCCTGTCCGCAAGGCAGGCACCTGGATTGTCTCAGGCTAAGGGTAGCTCGTTGAGGCCGGGGTAAAGGCTCAGACCCCCGGTTAGAAGCCTGTCAAGCGGGGCGTCTCGGCGCCGGTGGCATGCCTTCGGCATGACGCCTTTAATACCAATTCGGAAGACCGTGGTGACGACGCGCCCCGCTCCCCCGATTTGTTTTTTGATATATCCACGGGCTGAAAGGCTGCGGGCTGCGGGAGCTATTGCCTAGCGCATCAGCCGAACCAGAGCGCCCTCAACCCCACAATTTGAATCGAAGCTTCGCGCCGGCATCAGCGGCGCCGCAAGGAAAGTATGCGAAACAGGATCGGACTTTTTTTGAGACGCGACGCTCGTCCAGAGGCGCTGCATTTTAATGACATTTGGTTCGACAGATCTTCAAACGCGCGTCGCCGGCGGCGACATCGAGGCCGGGATCGCGCCGCGCCGCGCGTCAAATCTTGCCGCCGATCCCTTCGCACCCGAGTGGCGCGGCGCCACAACGCCGCCGCCGCTCGATCAGCAACCGGCCGATCATCCCGCGTTCTATCGATTGATGCAGCGCATTCCGCCCCATGTCCGCGCCACACTCACCCGCGAGCAGATCGTCGCCATTTCCAAAGCCAGCGTGCCGCATAATTCACCCCATCTCATCGACTATCGCGTCAGCCTGCCGTTTTTCGGCAAGCGGTTCTACGTCACACGCTGCTGGCCGGTCGCGAGCGCCGGTCGCGCGCCCGCCTGGCCAGGGAAGGCCAACTGCTGTCGGTCGAGACCTGGGAAATGTCCGCGACCCTGGCGACTGCATTGGCGGCCATGGCGATCGGCGGGGCCATAATGGTCCTGTATTTGTACAAAGCCGCGATCGGGGCCGACTTCGTTCTCAGCGGTCCGGCCCCCGGTTCGGCGTATTCCAGGCCGTTGCAGCGCTGAGACGGCCTTCGGTTGCAGCTGCTATCTACTTTAATCAGCCCCTGTCCCGCCCGGAACAGCGAGGGCCGCTCTCCTCAGGCAATCTCCAGTCATCGAATAACTCGAGGCTCTGGGAGAGACCACAATGACCACCGCAACCAACAAGCCGCTGCTGAAGGCCCGCAACATCACCAAGACGATTGCCACGGGGGCCGGCGACCTGAACATCCTCAAGGGCATCGATCTCGATCTGCGCCCCGGCGAACTGACCCTGCTGATGGGCCCCTCGGGTTCGGGCAAGACGACCTTGCTGTCGATCCTCGGCTGCATCCTGACCGCCTCGGGCGGCACCCTCGAACTCAACGGCGAACAGGCGGTTGGCCAGTCGGCTGAAGGACTTGCCGACATTCGCCGCCGCAACATTGGCTTCATTTTCCAGGGCTACAACCTGTTCCCGACGCTGAACGCCAAGGAAAACGTGCTGATGGCCATGGATATCCGCGGCGTCAAAGTCGCCAACCCCGACAAGGCCGCCGAAGACGCCTTGAAGGCGGTCGGCCTCGGTCATCGCATTTCCGCCTACCCCTCGAAGCTTTCGGGTGGTGAAAAGCAGCGCGTGGCGATTGCCCGCTCGCTGGCTGGCAACCCGGCCGTGGTGCTCGCCGACGAGCCGACGGCGGCTCTCGATAGCGAAAGTGGCAAGGCGGTCATGGAGCTTCTGTCCCAGGTTGCACAGGACCCGAGCCGGGCCGTATTGTGCGTGACCCACGATCACCGCATTCTTGGTTACGCCGACCGCATTATCCGGATCGAAGACGGACGGATTGTTGCGGACGAGCGCCCGAAGGATAAGGTAGCCGCCGGTCAGGCAGACGGCGCACACGCGCTGGCTGCCTAACCTTATCTGCCCGCCCAAATCCACTCCCCCGAGAAGTCTGCTAACCTGCCAATTGAACACTTGAAGACGCGAAGGATCCGCCGGCGCCATGATGAAGAATTTAGGTTTTCTTGCACTCCTCGCCGTCGCCGGACTTGGGGGCTACCTCGGCTACCGGGAATTCTCCGGCAAATCCAACGAAGTCATCTCGCCCGAAGCGGCCGAAATGCCGTGGGTGGCCGCCGCCCCCGGCCGGGTCGAGCCGAAATCGGGCGAACTGAGAATCGGCACCAGCCTGCTGGGCCGCGTCACCAAAGTCCACGTCAAGGTCGATGACAAGATCGAGGACGGCGAACTGATGGTCGAACTCGACGACGCCGAAGCGCGCGCCCGCCTTGGGTCGGCCGAAACCAACGCAGAATCGCTGCGCGAAGAACGTGAAAAATCGACTGTCTCGGGCCGCGAAGATGTGCGCAAGGCGGAGGATTCAATCTACTCGGCCGAGCGCTCCGTCACCGGCGCCCGCATCGAACTCGACTATTCGCTGGCCGCCAAGCGGACCGGCAATGGCACCGAACAAACGGTCGTCGACGCGCGCAAACGTTTGACTGATGCCAACGAGCGGCTGGAACGCGAGCGGCTGAATTACGTCAAGGCACAATCGCGCTCCAACTTGCCGGCACCCAACCGCGCCGAGAGCGCGGTCAGTGCGGCGCGCACCGAAGTGCGCATGGCCGAAGCCTTGCTCGACAAGACCCGCATCCGCGCACCCGACGCCGGCACGGTCCTGCAATTGAATGCCAAGGTCGGCGAAATCGTCTCGCCGTCACCGGATGCGCCCCTTGTTACGGTCGGCGATATGTCGGCGGTGCGCGTCAAAGCCGAAGTCGATGAAGGCGATATTGCGAAGATCACGGTCGGCCAGAAAGCGTTCGTCAAATCACTGAGCTTCCCCGGCAAGGACTACGAAGGCACGGTCTCTCGCTTAGCACCGACGCTCGCCTCGCCGAAAATCGGACCACGCGGTCCGCGTCGCGCCAACGATATCGAAACGCGTGAAGTGACGATCAATATGGACGGCAACGTGCCGCTCCTTCCGGGCATGCGGGTCGACGCCTTCTTCCGCAAATAGCGCTGCACGATCGAACGTGTCGAACTGTCTCAAGGCCGGAGCCCCATGGTTCCGGCCTTTTCAATTCTGTCCGGCGATTTGCCGCAAATCGCTCGCCCTTGTGCCGCCTGGAACAGCGTTTAACTCGCGCATGACGCACTCTCCAAGCATCGAAACACCAACACCAGGAGAGTGTTATGCAAGGACGCATCGTGAAGTTTTCATCGCATCTCGGCCAAGGCGTAATCCGCACCGACGACGGCCACAAGTTCCGGTTCACCAACACGGCCATCAAAAATAACGGTGGAGCATTGCTCGGTGAGGATGTGGATTTCCTTGTCGAATCGCGTCAGCCGCGAGATATCTTTTTGATGAGTGGCTCGCTTTGGACCGCCTTCGGCGCCGCGCGCTGAATTAGGGTCAGGAGACACGTTATGTCTGTTTCAGATACGATGAAGCCGTTCGTTCCGGCTGCCCTGATTGATTTCACGGATGTGCCGCTCGTGGCCGTTCGCGAACTGGCGACGGCCCTCAAGATCCTGTCGGATGATCTGCAAGTGATGATCCTTGCCGGCCCGTTGTCGGAAGACGATCTGCGCCGCGTTGAGGAAACGTTCTGGCAGCGCTGCCCGCGCGATCGCGGCCGTAAGGTTGCGGTGCTGGTGCGCTTCAGGAGCTTCCTGGAAGCCTGCCGGTCGCGCAGTCTGCAGACGCTGATTGCAGCTCATGGCCAAACCGCCGTAATTGAAGCTCTTGCCGTTGCCGCGACAATGCGGCTCAACACGCGCTTCGGGTTCAATCCGCAAAAGATCGCCCGCTTGGTCGAGCCGGCGCTTCGGGCTCTGGCGTTGACGAATGCCCGGCCGATCGCCGCTTAATCCGGCGATCGCCTTCGGATAAAGTTGACCGTTCCAGATTTATGGGTGATCCGGCAGGCGAAGCGCGCCGTTCTTATCGGTATGCTGTCAACCGCACTCCTTGTTGCATCCTTTCTCGCCGTGTTCGCGCCGGCGTTCGCGGCTGCGGTCTGGGTCCTGCGCGACCTGACCAACTGAGCGGCCGCCGCCGCTTTAATCGCAATTCGATCTGTCCCCGCTTCAGTCCAGGGCACTATGATAGTCTGAGGTAAATCCTTGGACGTCCCTGCCCATGCCGGCGCCGCTGACACCCGATCTTATGGATATTCCGCTGTTCTCGGGACTCACCGAGTCGCAGAAGGCGGAGATTGTCGAGGGTGGCGAACTGCTAATGATCGAGCGCGGCGAGGCTTTGATCCGCCAGAACGACCCGGCCGAAGCCCTTTTTATCGTCACCTCAGGCCGCTTCGTCGTGACGCGCGACGCCCAGTCAGCGTGGGTCGGCCTCATCGGGCCCGGCCAGCCGATCGGTGAGATAGGCTTCCTGAACGGCGGCGTGCGGACAGCCACGGTGACAGCGCTGCGCGATAGCGTTGTCTTGGCACTCGACCGGCAGTCGTTCACGGCCGTCGCCGCCCGTCACCCCGGCATCTGGCACGCGCTGTCGCAAACGCTGGCCAGCCGGCTCGCCGAGACAACCGCGCGCGCCGCCGAGCCTATCCCTGAGCCGCGGCCACGCACCATCGCCATCATCCCGGCCGGACGCG
>JANORU010000294.1:0-4350 GCA_031415475.1 Hyphomicrobium sp. | reverse complement strand
CATACGCGAGTACCGCTAGCGATCTCGCGACAGTCCGCTGCCAATCCGGCCCCTTGGGCCGGTCCCGCGCTGTTTCCGGATTGCTCCGCCTTACTCAATCAGTTCTGCCGCACCGCAATCAAAACCTGCTGTCCCGGAAGGGACAGTTGAAACAATTTTAGTGGGAGGATCTCATGGTAACCCTTAATCGCAGCGATCTGGATTTCATTCTTCAGCAAATTCAAATTTCAGAAGATCACGCTGCGGGCGGCGATCTCAGAGCTCTCGTTGGTGATCCTCTCCTTCCGTTCGGCATCAGAACGGTCGACGGCACCTTAAATAACCTCATTCCGGGGCAGGAGAATTTTGGCGCGGCCGATCAGCCATTTCCAAGGCAAGTTGGTGCGAACTTCACCACCGGTACCGCTCC
The DNA here is from genome assembly GCA_031415475.1 of Hyphomicrobium sp. GTDB lineage: Bacteria > Pseudomonadota > Alphaproteobacteria > Rhizobiales > Hyphomicrobiaceae > JAGVSR01. Next base: position 3,941 of record JANORU010000294.1, on the reverse strand, counting down.
AACCACTCCGTTCGATATCAATGGTCCTGCACCTGGGGGCGTGATCTCCAACACCGACTATAGCGCGCCGGGCGACGTGGTTGATACCGCTCCTCGCACAATCTCCAATCTCATCGTTGATATGACCGTCAACAATATGTCGGCGCTGGTGTCGGCGTTGTCTCACGCTGGCTCGGCGGATCCTGCGGGAGATGCTGCCATCCTGCTTGCCGCTCGCGTGACCCAGGTCGAAGCCGACGCCGCGCTCGCCGCAGCGCAGACGGCACTTGATGGAGCGAACGCTGACCTTGCCACTGCTATCGCAAGCTTCATCCCCGGAGACACGGCGTCGATCGATGCCATTCAGACTGCCGCCGCAGCGGTCACAGTTGCTGAGACGAATTTCACCGAAGCCGGAATCGTGGCCGCCGATCCGGCCGCGGCATTCGTTGCAAAGGGCGAAGAACTGGGCCTGACCTTCGCAAACGGCTCACTCGTCATTGAAAATGTTGCGCCAGACGAAGGCTTATCTGCCCCGTTTAACTCGTGGATGACGCTGTTCGGCCAGTTCTTCGATCATGGTCTCGATCTGCTGACCAAGGGCGGAAACGGAACTGTATATGTACCGCTGCAGCCCGATGACCCACTGTATGTCGAGGGCGGCCGGACGAATTTCATGGTGCTCACCCGCGCCACCCCCGACGCAAACGGCGAACACACCAACACGACAACCCCTTTAGTCGACCAGAACCAGACCTACACCTCGCACTCCTCGCATCAGGTGTTCCTGCGAGAGTATGCCGTCAACAGCAACGGTGATGTCGTATCGACGGGCGGATTGGTCGGGAACCGCGCACCGAATGGCACCGGTGAATACTTTGGTGTCGGTTCGACCGATCTCGGCGGACTGGCGACATGGGCCGTCGTCAAGGCGCAGGCCCGCGAACTACTCGGCATCGATCTCACCGATGCCGATGTCACCAATGTGCCGCTGCTGGCAACTGACGAGTACGGCCGCTTCATTCGCGGCGACAACGGATTCCCGATGGTCGTGTTCCCGGGCAACGTTCTCGTGGAAGGCAATCCGGCGGCGCCCATCAGCCTCGTCGGCTCGGTCAAGACCGGTCATGCTTTCCTCGACGACTTCGCCCACAACGCCAACCCCACGTCTGTGTTCGATCCTGATGGTCCGACAGGTCCGTTGGGCGATCAGGCCGTGGAAGCCGACACAGACACCGATACCGGCAACGCGATCGCAACCGATTTCCGCGGCCGCAAGGTGGCCTACGACGACGAATTGCTTGATGCCCACAAGGTGACCGGCGACGGGCGCGGCAACGAAAACATTGGTTTGACGACCGTCCATCACGTCTTCCATGCCGAACACAATCGAATGGTCGATGCCGTCAAGGAGACGATCCTCGCCGAGGAAGCTCTGACGCCCGGCTATATCAGCAGCTGGATCGAACCTGGGTTTGTCTACACACCAGGCATGACCGCGGACGATATCTCGTGGAACGGCGAGCGGTTGTTCCAGACCGCGCGTTTCAGCACCGAAATGCAGTACCAGCATCTGGTGTTTGAGGAATTTGCCCGCAAGGTCCAGCCGTTGGTCGACCTCTTCTCCGGCTATCACGTCGATATCGACCCGGCGATCACCGCCGAATTCGCGCACGTCGTCTACCGCTTCGGCCACTCCATGCTGACCGAAACCGTGGCCCGTATCGATACCGACGGCGTCTCTAGCGATGTCGGCTTGATCGAAGCCTTCCTCAATCCGGTTCTGTTCGATCAGTCTGGCGGAACCGACGAACAGTCGGCCGGGGCCATCATTCGCGGCATGACACGTCAGGCTGGCAACGAAATCGATGAGTTCGTAACGGGCGCTCTGCGCAACAACCTGCTCGGATTGCCGCTCGATCTGGCCACGATCAACATGTCGCGCGCCCGTGATACGGGCGCGCCGACCCTCAACGAAGCGCGCCGCTCATTCTATGAAGCGACCGGTGGAGACAGCGTTCTGAAGCCGTACGAAAGCTGGTCGGAATTCGCTCAGCACATCAAGAATCCGTTGTCGGTGATCAATTTCATCGCCGCCTACGGAACTCACCCGACGATTCTCGCGGCGACCACACTTGAAGAAAAGCGGCTGGCGGCACTCGAGCTTGTGCTTGGAACCGACCAGAACGGCGATAATGTTGTCGTCAGCGCGCAGGAACGGCTCGATTTCCTCAATAGCACTGGTGGCTTCGATAACCTGCCAAATGGCGCCACGACATCCGGCGTCGATGACATCGACTTCTGGATCGGCGGACTTGCAGAGAACATCTCGCCGTTCGGCGGCATGCTGGGCTCGACCTTCAACTTCGTCTTCGAAACGCAGATGGAGCAGCTGCAAAACGGCGACCGGTTCTATTATCTTGGCCGCCTCGCCGGCACGCACTTCCTGACTGAACTCGAAGGCAATTCGTTCGCCTCGATCATTATGAAGAATACCGACCTCGGCGCGAACGGCGCGCACGTTCCGGCCGATATCTTCTCGACGCCGGACTTTATTCTTGAAATCGATCAGTCGGTGCAGCTGACTGGTCTGGGTGTGACTGGCCGCGACGATCCCGTAAATGATCCAGATCCGACCAATCCCCTCGGCGATATCACGCCGCTGGTGGTGCGCGACAATCCCAACACCGTCGGACCGGATACGAACTTTCTGCAATACACCGGGGATGGCCATGTCGTGCTTGGCGGCACGAACCCTGGAAACTTGGCCAATCCTTCGGGCAACGACATCCTGATCGGCAGCATCGGCGACGATACGCTGTGGGGCGATGGCGGCAACGACATCCTCGAAGGTGGGCATGGCGTCGACCAGATCGTCGGCGGCGATGGCAACGATATCATCTCCGACCTCAGTGGTGATGACAACATCAAGGGCCAGGGTGGTGATGACGTCGTCAATGCCGGCGCCGGCATCGACCTCATCCTGCTCGGCGACGGCAACGACTTCTCGACCGGCGGCGAAGACTTCAACGAGACGTTCGGCGGCGAAGGCCATGACTTCATCGCAGACGGCAATGATGCCGGCATCGTGTTTGGCGACGGCGGCGCTGACTGGATCGAGGGTGGCGACGGTGCCGACCTTCTGCAAGGCGATTTCGGCGCTCCCTTCCAGGATAGCGAAGTTGCCGGCAACGACGTGATCATCGGCCAGGGCGGCAACGACGACTACGACTCCGAGTCCGGCGACGACATCATGGTCGGCGATCTCGGCACTGAGCGATTTGAAGGTATGCTCGGGTTTGACTGGGTGACCTACAACGGCAGCACGCAGGGTGCGGATGCGGACTTGTTCCGGACCGGACTACTGCCGCCTGACCGCGATGCGATTCGCGACCGGTACGACCTGGTTGAAGGCTTATCGGGCTCAGGCCTGGCAGATATTCTGCGCGGCGACGATGCCGACTCGGTGTTCCTGGAGGCAGTCGATGCCCATTCCGGTTTCAACAATGCGATCAACACTCAGGCGCAAGTCGATCTGATTGACGGTCTGGCCGGTCTGCTTGGTACGGGCGTGTCCGCATTCAGCGGCGGCAACATCATCCTTGGCGGCGATGGCGGTGACGTCATCGAAGGCCGCGGCGGCGATGATATCATCGATGGCGATGCGTACCTGCAGGTCTTCATAAGTGTTCGCAGCGCCGCCGATCCGAGCATCGAAATTGAGCGTGCCACAAGCATGGCTCAGATTTCGGCGCGGATGTTCTCTGGTGCCTTGACCCCCGGCCAGCTTCAGATCGGACGTGAAATCACGACCGATGCCGGTGTAAGCGGTGTCGATATCGCGATCTACACCGGTTCGATCAGTGATTACACGATCGAAGGCAATGGCGTCGATACAGACGGCGACGGTTTCATCACCGTCGAGCATACCGCTGCTCTCGGCACAGGTCGCGGTGACAACG
>JANORU010000293.1:0-3699 GCA_031415475.1 Hyphomicrobium sp. | reverse complement strand
GGCTGGCTATCCGCAGACGCACTGGCGGATCGCCGTCGAAAAAACTTTGAAATGCCTGAGCGTTGGCGACGTCTTTGAATGCGTTGCGGTGGCCAGTGCCTGCCGGATCGAGCAGGCGCCGGACAAATTGAAGAAGCCGGTTCCGCTCAATCAGCAGGACGGCGCGCCGATCTAACGACCGCGGAACCACACATGCAATGGAGTGACGAAGCGATCGTTGTGTCTGTCCGCCCGCACGGCGAGACGGCGGCGGTGGCCGAGTTTTTCACCCGCGAGCACGGCCGCCACTTGGGGCTCGTGCACGGCGGCCGCTCGCGCAAGCAGCGGCCCGTTCTGCAAATCGGCAATCATGTCGATGTCACGTGGAAGGCGCGGCTCTCCGAGCAGTTGGGGCATGTCACGATCGAGCTTCGTCACGGCTATGCGGCCGAGTCGATGGAGAATGCGGCGGCGCTCTCGTGCCTCTCGACCGTGACGACGCTGCTTCGGCTGTTGCCCGAACGCGATCCCTCGCCGGCACTTTATGAAGTGACGCTGTTTGTGCTCGGCTTTCTCGATGACGTGTCTGTCTGGCCGGCGCTGCTGGTGCGCTGGGAGCTGGCACTGCTGCAGGAGTTGGGCTTCGGCCTCGATCTCAGCGAATGCGCGTCGACCGGTTCGAACGACCAGCTGATCTATGTGTCGCCGAAAACCGGACGCGCCGTTTCGGCCTCGGCCGGCGAGCCCTATAAGGACCGCCTGTTGACGCTGCCGGCGTTCCTGACTTCAGCGCGTGACCGCACCGCCACGCGGGAGGACATTCTCTCAGGTCTTGAGCTGACGGGCTATTTTCTCGAGCATCGTGTGTTGGTGCCGCGCGGCGAAACACTGCCCGAAGCGCGCGGCCGGATCATGAGCAATATTGATCGTTGAGTTTACGGCTTCACCTGCCGCGCACTCGTTTCAACTTTCGTGCCGCCATTGCCATCCGGTTGCAGCGCGTAGACGACGCCGTCGCTCGCTGTGAATTTGGACGTGACGCTCTCTTTGCCAAGTCCATTGAATTTCAACTCAGACGGCGCGCAGGCGGTGTGCGTAATGGTATAGCGCGGCCCGATGTCGTGGCTCTCACCGGCGAACGCGTAGCCGATACTTGCCGTCGTGCCATTCTTGATCTCGAATGTGTACTGCAGTGCTTTCGGCCGGGCGAACAGTTGAACGGCAATGAACTTCGGGTCTTGGTCGGGAGCGCGCACCACGCCGACGCCGATCTCCGTGACGTACGGGGCCATCATGTTGGCGCGGTGGCCGGGCGAGTTCTTCCAACCCTCGACCGATTGTTCGGCGAGTGCACGGCTCGCGAATCCGCGGCTGTCGAGATGGAGCGCCAGATTTTCGGCCACCTCGCACCATTCGTAGCGCGCCGCTGTCACCCGGTCGCCGGCTTCGCGGCCATCGGCGGTGTGGGAGAATTGTCCACTCTTGGCGAGATAGGCGGCATAGGCCCGAGCAGCCGCGGTGAGCGATGCCGAAACGCCCACCGCTCCAAGCTTCTGCTCGGCCCGGAACGCGTTGGTCATCTCGACGATCGCAGCTTCGGTAATCGCGAGGTCGGGGAGGGTTGGGGTCATTGGTTTGGCGAGACCGAGGATTTCTATCAGGCCTGGGAGACTTGCCGGGCGACCGCGGCGAAGACAAGGCGGCATGCGGCCGGTGTTGCTCGAGCAGTTCGGCAGGTCAAAAATACGCACTGGCGGTCACTATCTCGCAAACTGCGAATCCCGCTCAGCCTCGTCCAGTGCAATCATCAATTTCAATGGTGAAGCGTGCGACGCTCGGAATCCGAAATGTTCATAAAAGGCTTTGGCTTTGTCGCTGATGGCGTCGACCATCACGCCTCGTACGCCAATGAGGTCGGCAGTTTGAACGACGCGCAGAAGGGCATCCTTCAATAGACCGCCACCGACGCCAGAACCTCGCGCCGATCGATCAACGGCAAGCCGGCCGATCAGGACCATCGGCACAGGTTCCGGCATGTTGCGACGCAGTTTTCCGGTTGCCTCCGCGCGGGCGATCGAACCGGCCGCCAGTGAATAGTAGCCGACCACATTTTGCTTATCGAGAACAACATAGGTGCGCGATGCGCGCTGCATCTGATTGCTGAGTGCGTGCCGCCTCAGCCACTCGTCGAGCGATGGCTCACCGCAATAGAAGACCGATGTGTTGTGAGCGCTGACGACGAGTAGAGGTGCCGAAAATCTCACTTTTCCCACGGAGCCTTGCGTTCAAAGAGCGCCCGCAGCCGCGGATTGTCCTTCGGCGGCTTGTCGAGTGCTTTGACGAACGCGTCCCATTGCTCGGGCTCAAGGACAAAGTGGGTCTGATCCGCGATTACTGTTTGGGCTTCGCGCCGCGCGGTCTCAATCATGAACTCCGAGCGCGACTTGCCAAGCACACGGGCGGCGCGGTCGATTAGGTCCCGGTCTTCGGCGCGGGCACGAATGGGAATAGTTGTGTCACGGCGTTTGGAGGCACCGGAGGACATAGCAGTCTCCATGAAAAGCTCAACGACTACGATATCCATCTGTATGTACAGTGTCAATACAAAGACCAGGTGAACACGCCATCTCGAAACCCCCTGTGCATCACCAACTCGCCGCCTTGCGCCGCCTGTTCGTGCGCGCTAACCCACGCCCATGAGCAAACATACGATTCCCCCGGGCGACGGCCCGAACTCGGGCGGCCCGATCGAGCCGGTCGATCTTCGCCAGGCGCTTGAGGAGCGCTATCTCGCCTATGCGCTCAGCACAATCATGCACCGGGCGCTTCCGGATGTGCGCGACGGCCTGAAGCCGGTCCACCGCCGCATTCTGTTTGCCATGCGCGAACTGGGCCTTGATCCGGAAGGCGGATACCGCAAGTGCGCCAAGATCGTCGGCGAGACGATGGGCAACTTCCATCCTCACGGCAACCAGGCGATTTACGATGCCTTAGCGCGTCTCGCTCAGGAGTTCGCGGTCCGCTATCCGCTGATCGATGGCCAGGGCAACTTCGGCAACATCGACGGCGATAACCCGGCCGCCGACCGCTACACCGAAGCCAAGCTCACTCCGGTCGCCGCCGATCTCTTGGAAGGCATCGATGAGGATACGGTCGACTTCCGCCCCAACTACGATGGCCGCGAACAGGAGCCCACTGTTCTCCCGGCTGCGTTCCCGAACCTCTTGGCAAATGGGTCGTCGGGCATTGCCGTCGGCATGGCGACCAACATTCCGCCGCACAACGCCGACGAGTTGTGCGCGGCGCTGCTGCACCTCATCAAGCACCCGAACGCGTCGATCGAGAAGATCGTCGAGTTCGTGCCGGGCCCGGATTTCCCGACCGGCGGCGTGATCGTCGAGCCGCGCGACCAGATCCTCGAAGCCTACAAGACGGGCCGCGGCGGGTTCCGCCTGCGCGCCAAGTGGAGCAAGGAAGACACCGGCCGCGGCAGCTATCAGATCGTCGTCACCGAAATTCCCTATCAGGTGCAGAAGGCGAAGCTGGTCGAGAAAATCGCCGAGCTGATGACGGAAAAGAAGCTCCCTCTGCTCGGCGACGTGCGCGACGAAAGTGCCGAAGAAGTTCGCCTCATTCTCGAACCGAAGAGCCGCACGGTCGATCCGATGCTGCTGATGGAAAGCCTGTTCCGGCTGACGGAGCTTGAACTCCGCTTCGGCC
>JANORU010000292.1:0-6578 GCA_031415475.1 Hyphomicrobium sp. | reverse complement strand
GCGGAAATGCGTTTGCCGATGGTGCCAGTCAGCGAGGCGACCAAGCAGGCTGTCGACGCCGTGTTGGCAAAGCTTGGGCTCATCAAAGCGCAGGCGGCGGAATAGCGGCTTGCGGCACACGCGCCGGCTTCTGCAGGAAAGGTTGAGATGTCCAAGAAGCCGGATGACGGCCGCAAGATCGTTGCTGAAAACCGCAAGGCGCGGCACGAGTTCTTCTTGACCGATACCTGGGACGCCGGACTGCAACTCGTCGGCACCGAGGTCAAATCGCTGCGCAAAGGCCAGGCCAATATTGCCGAGAGCTATGCCTCGTTCGAAGACGATGGCTTGTACCTGATCAATTCCTATGTCCCGGAGCATCAGGGCGCCGGCCGCTTTTTCCAGCACGAGCCGCGGCGCAAGCGCAAACTCCTGATGCGCAAGACGGAGTTGGCCAAGATCTTCAACGCCATTTCGCGCAAGGGCATGACGCTGGTGCCGCTGGAGCTCTATTTCAATCCCCGCGGGCTCGCCAAATTGAGGATCGCGCTGGCCGAGGGCAAGAAGCTGCACGACAAGCGCGCCGATGAAGCCAAGCGCGACTGGAACCGGCAGAAGGCGCGCCTCATGCGCGAGCGGGGATGAGCGAATGGCCTTATCCGGCACCCACCGACGACGGCGGTGCCAAGCACCTCGTCGCCGGAACAGCGCTGCCGGATCTAGCTCTCCTGTCAACAGACGGGGGTTGCGTCACTCTCGCGCGCATTGCCGGCCGGTCTATTGTCTTCATCTATCCCTGGACGGGTGCCCCGGGTGTCGCCAATCCGCCGGATTGGGACGTCATTCCCGGCGCGCACGGCTCGACGCCGGAAGCGGAGGGCTTTCGCGATCATCACGCCGGCTTCGCCGAAAAGGATTTCAAGATTTTTGGGCTTTCCGGGCAGACGAGTGTCGTTCAGCGCGAGTTCTTCGCGCGCAAGGCTCTTTCATATCCGGTTTTGAGTGACGAAGGTTTGGCGTGGTCACGCGCACTTCGCCTGCCAACGTTTGATACCGGCGGCGTGCGCTATCTCAAGCGGATCACGCTCGTCGTGCGCGATGGGCAGATTGTGCGGGCCGTCTATCCGGTCCACCCGCCTGACACGCACGCGCGGGACCTTCTCGCTCAGCTGTGATCGAGATGGGCGCGAATATCGGCGAACACGGCGTGGAACATCTTTGTCGTCAGCCGTCCGGTATTGGTATTGTAGCGCGAGCAGTGAAAGCTATCGAACAGCGTCAGCGTGTCAGAGAGCGTGTGACGCGCGCCGTGGGCAAAGCCGAACTCCGCCTTGCGGCGGACAAGTGCCGACAGCGTCTGGTCGTGAGCGATGCGGCCGAGCGCGAGGATGACTGTCAGCTTCGGCAGACTTTCGAGACGCGTTTGGAAGAACGGCCGGCAGGTAGCGATTTCTTGTGGTGTCGGTTTATTTTCCGGCGGCACGCAGCGGACCGCATTGGTGATCATACAGTCGTTGAGCGTCAGGCCGTCGTTGGGGTTGGCTCGATAGGTGCCGGTCGCGAACCCGAACTCAAGCAACGTCGCGTAGAGCAGGTCACCGGCGTAGTCGCCGGTGAACGGCCGGCCGGTGCGATTCGCACCTTTGAGCCCTGGCGCCAATCCGACGATCAACAGTCGCGCGCTGGCCGTGCCGAATGAGGGCACCGCGCCGTTGAACCACGACGGGTCGGACACTTTGTAGGTGGACCGAAACGCATGCAGCCGCGGGCACAAATCGCAGTCGCGTGGCGCTTCGGCTGGATGGGCAGGGGTCGGACGCAATCGCATGCGATCTATCTATGCGATTGGCGCCAAGTTGTCAGGCGCGCGAACTAGAACGCCGATCCGATTTCATCGGATCGGCGTTCTAGTTTATTGTTTTGTCGCATTTTCTGCGACGAACCGGTGCCCACTTTGTCGGAAAATGCTCCACCGCGCCTGACAGTTTGTGGCGTCAAATTACGTTCAGACTTCTTCCGGAAGATCGTCGGCGTCGGCCGTCTGTGGAGCGCCTTCGCGGCCCGCGTAGGTGCCGGTTCCGCGCGGCGTGTAGGCGCGTGGTTCGCGCGGCGTGCGCTGGCCGGGATCGCGGCCGATCACCTGTTCGAGATCGGCCAGATCGATGAACTGATCCGCCTGCCGGCGGAGGTCATCGGCGACCATCGGCGGCTGGGTTTGCAGTGTGGAGACGACGCTGACGCGCTTGCCCTTCTGCTGCAGCGCGTTGACGAGTGAGCGAAAATCGCCGTCACCCGAGAACAGCACGATATGGTCGAGGCTTTCGGCGAGCCGCATGGCATCGACCGCCAACTCAATATCCATATTGCCTTTGATTTTGCGGCGGCCAGTCGCGTCGGTGAATTCCTTGGTCGGCTTGGTCACCATCGTGTAGCCGTTGTAGTCCAGCCAATCGATCAGCGGGCGAATCGAGGAGTATTCCTGATCTTCGGCCAACGCCGTGTAGTAGAGGGCGCGAACCAATTGCGAGCGCTGCCGGAAATAGGCGAGCAATCGCTTGTAGTCGATGTCGAAACCGAGCGATTTCGAGGTCGCGTAGAGATTTGCTCCATCAATGAACAAAGCAACGCGTTCGTTCTGATAAAAATGCATAATAACCTCAGGCTATGGGGGTCCGTGGCGGACCAATGTTAATCTCAAAGTTCAGACGTTAGGTCGGCCGAAAGCAGTGCGCACGGCAATACGATATGTCCAAACGGCACCCGTTCCACTTCGGGAGGTCAAGCCGATGACCCGATGCCCAAAATTTCACCCGTATGACATGTAATAACAATCAACGATCTGCAAGAGTCAGTTATTCCACAGAGGAAAAAAATTACTTTTACAGTTGACTTGGTTCAGCCGCTTTTCCGCTACTGATTTCACATATTTCACTGAAATAACAAACGCTTCCGCACTCTCATTAAGAAGTAATCAGCGCGCTTGTGCGGCAATGTTGGTTCGCACCGGGCTTGACGCCAAGCCCAGTTGGCCGCATAGAAATTACAGCCGCCCTTGGGTTACCTTGGAGCGGAGTTCGTCGTTGAACCTGCTGGACCAAGACGACAGTTTTCGCCCCCCATCATCAAGAAGGATCTGACGAATGGCCCGCGTGACCGTCGAAGATTGTGTCGACAAGGTTCCGAACCGCTTCGAGCTGGTTCTGCTGGCGGCACACAGGGCGCGCGCCATTTCCAACGGCTCGGCCGTGGTGATCGATCCTGACGACGACAAAAATCCGGTCATTTCGCTGCGCGAAATCGCCGACAAGTCGGTCCCCGCCGACGATTTGCGCGAAAGCCTCATCCATTCGATCCAGAAGAACGTCGAAGTCGACGAGCCGGAAGCTGGTGCCGCGCCTGTCCTCGCCGTCGAGCGCCGCGGCCCGATCCTCGGCCGCGACGACCACATGAACGATACCCAGGTCGACGTTTTGACCGAAGAGCAGCTCTTGCGCGGCCTGGAAAGCATGACGCCATCGGAGCCGTCGTCGGTCGGAACGGGTGGTGGCAACTCGCCACGCGAACGCGGCCGCTAGAACGCCGCTGTTAACGCGCGGCGGCACGCACACTTTGCAGCGCGGCGCGAGCCAGATAGGCTCCGCTCCCAGCACGGATTCCCCGTGGTGTGGTGACCGCGAACCTCAGCCATGATGCGCCAGTACGAACTCGTCGAGCGCGTTCAGAGTTATGATCCTGACGCCGACGAGGCGCTGCTCAATCGCGCCTACGTTTACGCGATGAAGGCGCACGGCAATCAAAGGCGCGCGTCAGGAGATCCGTATTTTTCGCATCCCCTCGAAGTTGCGGCCATTCTCACCGACTTGAAGCTCGACGACGCCACCGTCGCCACGGCTCTGCTGCACGATGTCATCGAGGACACCGATTCCACGCGTGCCGAAATCGATCAGATGTTCGGCCGGGAGATCGGCCACCTCGTCGACGGCCTCACCAAAATCAAGCGCCTCGATCTCGTCTCCAAGCAGGCAGAGCAGGCCGAAAACTTCCGCAAACTCCTGATCGCAATTTCGAGCGACATTCGCGTGCTGCTGGTCAAACTCGCCGACCGGCTGCACAACATGCGCACGCTTGAGCATATGAAGCCCGAGAGCCGGCGGCGCAATTCGGAAGAAACGCTCGATATTTATGCCCCGCTTGCCGGCCGCATGGGCATGCAGGCGATCCGCGACGAGCTCGAAGATCACGCCTTCCGCTGGCTTCATCCCGACGCGTACCGGACCGTCACCGAAAAGCTGGCCGAGCTGCGCGACAAGAATCAGGGGCTGGTCGATGAGATTGCCTCGGCGCTGTCCGATAAGCTCAAGGCGGTCGGCATCGAGGCTGAAGTCTCGGGCCGCGAAAAGAAGCCGTACTCCATCTGGAGTAAGATGGCGAACAAGCAGATCAGCCTCGAGCAGTTGTCAGATATCTACGCGTTTCGCGTCATCGTTGGCGACATTGCCGATTGCTATCGCGTGCTCGGCGTCGCTCACACGACATGGCGAACCGTACCGGGCCGGTTCAAGGACTACGTCTCGACGCCCAAGCAGAACAACTATCAATCGATCCATACGACGGTGGTCGGTCCGCGCCATCAACGAGCCGAGCTGCAGATTCGCACGCGGGTGATGCATGAAATCGCCGAATACGGCATCGCAGCACACGCCCTCTACAAAGACGAGAAGGCCGTTGATCCGAAGCTCGCCAGTGCGATCTACGACAAGGAAAGCGGGCCCTATGCCGGACTGCGCCGGATGGTGGAGACTCTCCTCGACGGCTCGAACCCGGAAGAATTTCTTGAGCACACCAAGCTTGAGCTGTTTCAGGATCAGGTCTTCTGCTTCTCGCCAAAGGGCCGCCTGATCGCGCTGCCGCGTGGGGCGACGCCGCTTGACTTCGCGTATGCCGTCCACACCGATGTCGGCAATTCAGCCGTCGGCGCCAGCGTCAATGGCCGCCACGTGCCGATCGATACCCGTTTGAGAAACGGCGACGAAGTCGAAGTGCACACCTCCAAAGGCCACGTCCCGCCGGCCGCGTGGGAGAAGTTATGCGTCACGGGGCGCGCGCGCGGATCGATCCGCCGGGCATCACGCGACGCGCTTCGCCGCCAGTATGTCGAACTCGGCCGCAGGCTCGCCGCCGCCGCATTCGAAAGCGCCGGGCTCGGCTACAGCGACGACCAGGTGAAGCGCGTGCTCTCGAAATTCAAAGAGAAAACGCTCGACGAAGTGCTGTCGTCCGTTGCCCGCGGAGAGCTACCGGCGGTCGATGTGCTGAAGGCGGTGGTGCCAGACGTCAAACTGGCCGCCGCTCCTGGCGCCGAAGGCTCAGCTCGCGCGGCCGTCGGTCTTGGGTCTGTTGCCGGCCTCAAGGTCAAAGCGCGCGAGCCGGCCGCAGTCGATAGCCAGGATGGCGATGGTTCGCCGCGCGGCGGCATTGCTCTCAGAGGCTGGAAACAAGACGTTCCGGTCATCTTTGAAGAAGGAGGTGCTGTGCCCGGCGATCGCATCGTCGGAGTGCTGGAGCCAGGGACCGGCATTCGCATTTTCCAGATTCATTCCCCCAAGCTGCAGGAATTCGAACACAAGCGCTGGATCGACATGACGTGGGATATCGATCCGGCTAAGCCGGAGTTGTTTCCCGCCGTGCTGGTCGTCACAGCGCCTAATCGACCGGGCACACTCGCTGAGATCGCCTCGGCGATTGCCGAAGCAGGGGGCAACATCGACAGTCTGAAGCTCACTCGGCGGGCGTCAGACTTTACCGAGCTTAAGCTCGGGATCGAGGTCTTCGATCTCAGCCATCTGAATAGGATCATCGCCAACCTCAAGAGCAATGCCGTGGTCAGCAAAGTCGAACGGGGCTTTGAATGATGGCTGTCGCAGGTCAAAGGGGCGGGGAAAATTGATGGCACGGCAGGCAGCAACGTCATCCGAGAGCGTGGCACGGCCGCCGTCGCCGCAATTTCTGCGGCTTGGCGTCAACATCGATCATGTCGCGACCATTCGTAATGCGCGCGGCGGACGCCATCCCGATCCGCTGCGGGCCGCGCATCTGGCTGTCGAGGCGGGCGCTGATGGCATCACCGCGCATCTGCGCGAAGATCGCCGCCACATCGCCGACGGCGACATCGCGCGGCTCAAAAGCGAACTGACCAGGCCTTTGAATTTGGAAATGGCGGCGACTAAGGAGATGTTGGCGATTGCACTGCGCCATGTGCCCAATGCCTGTTGTTTGGTTCCAGAACGGCGTGAAGAGCGCACGACCGAGGGCGGCCTCGATGTGGTGCGCGGTGCTGCCGGACTTAAACGAATTATCCCGGCGCTGCGCGATGCCGGCATTCGCGTGTCGCTGTTCATTGAGCCTGACAAGAAAGCCATCGATGCCTCCGCCGCTCTCGGCGCCGACATTGTCGAACTGCATACCGGTGCGTACTGCGAACGCGCCTTGGAGGACGACGCCAAGGGGCTCGCCAGGGAACTGGACCGTCTGACGAGCGGCGCCCGCCATGCCAACGCCGCCGGTCTCGAAGTACACGCTGGCCACGGCCTGACCTACAA
>JANORU010000291.1:0-2774 GCA_031415475.1 Hyphomicrobium sp. | reverse complement strand
CTTGACGATAGAAAGGCCGAGGCCGAGACCACGGCTGCGTTCCCGCGCGGCATTGTCGAGCTGATGGTATTCCTCAAAGATTGCCTGAAACTCGTCCTTTGGAATGCCAACCCCTGTATCCCAGACTTCGATGCTCAACTTTCCTTTCGACCGGCGGCACCCTAGCAGCACCTTGCCGCGATCGGTGTATTTCATGGAGTTCGACAATAGATTGCGGATCATCTGTTCGAGCAGCAGCGGGTCGCTGAGGACTTCAAGTCCGCACGGGACAACGTGCAAGCCAACGCCTTGCGCCTGCGCATGATAGGTAAATTCGTCCCGCACCCTGCCAAGAAGATCGTTGATCGGAAAGCGCACCATTTCAGGCTGGACGGTGCCGGCTTCAATCTTGTTGATGTCGAGTAGCGTATTGAGCATGCCCGTCATGGCCGACAAGGTGACCTCGATACGGGCGACGGTTTTCTGTGCCTTCTCTCCCTGAACCGTCGAGGCCAGCAGTCCCTGAAGCAGCGCCAGCGTCTGGAGCGGTTGGCGAAGGTCATGGCTTGCGACGGCGAGAAAGCGGGACTTCGCAACGTTGGCTAGCTCGGCCTCGCTCTTGGCAGCTTCCAATGCCTTTGCGATGTGTTTGCGCTCGGTGATATCGGTAAAGGTAATGACGACGCCCTCCACCCGGTTGTCATGGGTGCGATAGGGCAGTATCCGGCGAATGAACCAAACGCCTTCCACGGCTTCAACCTCGCGATCGATGGGCAGAAGGCTCTTCAGGACCGCACGCGCATCACCGGTCAGCGCACGATCCGCGGAAAGAGAATGGAGGTCGGCGAGCGGACGGCCCACGTCGCTTGGTATGACATTGAACAGCGACTTTGTGGCCGGTGTGAAAAAGCGGATATTCAAGTTCATATCGAGAAATAGCGTGGCCAAATCGGTGCTGTAGAGAACGTTTGTCAGATCATCGGAAGTCGTGCGTTGCCGCTCCAGAGTTTCCTGGAGCTGGCTGTTGAGGGCGGTGAGTTCCTCGTTAAGAGACTGCAATTCCTCCTTTGATGTCAGCAGCTCCTCATTCGTCGACTGGTATTCCTCATTGATGGACAGAGCTTCCTCGTTGATCGCCTTTTGCTCTTCGCCCGAAAGTTCGAGATCGCGGATGGCACCTTGAAGTTCTGCTTGCGCCGCTTCGAGCTCATGCTCGAGTTCGGCGACTCGCGACGAGTCTCCCGGCGAAATGTGACGGCCGCTCGTCCGCTCACTCTTCGGCTCGTCGATAAAGCAGATCAGCAGCAGATCGTCGTTCGGAATGGGCAGAACGGCAACGCGGAACATAAGCTCGCCGCCTTCGTGTTGCACCCGGCCACCGGCAACAACTTTGCGTTCGTTGTCCTTGCCGGCCTGCTGGATTGCCGACCTGAGCTTCGCGCGCATGCCACCCGGCACCATGGCGAGCAAATCGTGCGTCGGGTGTCCCGGAGCCACGTTCAGATAGCGATCCGTCGGTCCCAAGGAATAGAGGCACTCATGCTTGCGGTCGATCAGAACCGCTGCCGGCGCGTACGTTTCCAGTACGAGCCGCCGGCAAAGGTCGGCGAGGGCCGCTGGACGCGAAATCGATTGGTCAGGTCCCTTCCGCGCCGGCGCTCGCACGCCATCGGCAGCCTTCATCGATACGCCGATCTCTCCCGGACGACTGCGGCTGATGTGCCGGTAGATACGCTCCGGCTTGGAGATCACATCGAAGCGGTCGCCGAGGCTGCCGATCGTCTCCGCGCTGCCAATTAAAAGTACGCCGCGATCGCGAAGTGCGAAATGGAACAGCGAAATAATCTTGGCCTGTGCCTCAGGCGCCAAATAGATCAGCAGGTTTCGGCACGACACCAGATCGAGACGGGAGAACGGCGGATCGGACAGCAGATCCTGCACCGTGAAGACTACGGCCTCGCGAAGCTCAGGCGACACTCTGTAACCGTTGTCTTCCTTCGAAAAGTAGCGGGCAAGCCGTGCCGGCGAGACGTCCGCTTCAATGGTCGCCGGGTAGACGCCATCCCTCGCGCGCGCCACCGCATCCGGGTCGACGTCGGATGCGAATACCTGCAATTTGACGTTCAACTGCGCCAGCGTGATCTGCTCACGAAAGAGCATGGCCAGAGAATAGGCCTCCTCTCCCGTGCTGCAGCCGGCAACCCAGATGCGAATCGTGTGATCGGCCGGCTGGCTGCGAACCAGATCTGGCACGATCTTCTCCGCCAGATATTCAAAGACATGCGGATCCCGGAAGAAGCTGGTGACGTTGATGAGCAAGTCCTTGGCAAGCAGGTCGAGCTCACGGGGATCGTTCGTCAAAATCGCGATATACCGATCGACGTCGTCGACGCCGATCGAGGCAAGCGCCATGCGCCGCTCGATCCGGCGCTGGAGCGTGCCCCGCTTGTAAAGCGTAAAATCGTGCGCGGTCTTTGTCCGCAACAGTTTGATAATACCGGGCAACCAGTCCCGGGCCTTATCCTGCCGGGCCGGACCGTCTTGTGGACCACTGGCCGCCGTTTCTTGTTGGTGCTTGGCAAGCGCTTCGGGGATCTTGGCTACTGGAAGGACAAGATCGACCGCTCCGGTCATGATGGCGCTGCGCGGCATGCCATCATAGCCTGCCTCGCGTGGGTCTTGAGCGATGATCAAACCGCTATTTTCCTTGACGGATTTCAACCCCAGGCAACCGTCGGCACCTGTCCCCGACAGGATCACGCAGATGGCGCGCGACCCGCAATCCGCAGCTAGCG
>JANORU010000290.1:0-2922 GCA_031415475.1 Hyphomicrobium sp. | reverse complement strand
GTTGTGACGCGAATTTGGGCGAATTTGGCGTGTATCAGAAGGGTATACCCATTTATGGCTTTTCTGCTGTTAGGTGGCGGTGCGAAGGATCCGCATTCACGCCAGCTTAGAGAAGCAATACTTCCGCGGGGCACGGGCCGGCAGATCGGGAAGCTCTTGGCCTGATGAAATAGTCTCCGTTTGTGCCGAGTTAGGTCCGTTATGAAGTGCAATTCGGTGCTGTCCAGAAGGCGCAGCGAAGACCGCCTTTGACCCTTATCAGACCTGACCAGTTGCAGCATGAGTGGCGGGCCGACGAACGCGAAGCCGAGATTGCGGACATCGAGAAACGAATGGGACGCTACGGTTCGCCAAATGGCTGTCACGTCCGCTCTTCTGCTAGAAGCGGCCAAGAGATGGTCTTCCAGAAGCGCCACCATCCAGAAGGCGGGGCCCGAAGTGGGGCCTCAGCCCTTGTGTGGTTTTCACGGAGACATCAGCTCATTCCGCGGCGGTCACGCGGCTGGTCGCCTTTACCGGCAAGGCGATCTCGACGACAACCGCGGCGGGATTGTTGGTGCCGAAGCTGCGCTGCTTCGGGACAGCGGTAGCCAGACCGGTACCAGGTCTATGCCTTTGGCATGCCCAGCTTATCCCGCCAGATCATGCTCGAGCAGTATCCTTTCTGTGGCTGCTTGCAGTTCGGCGGCCGACTGATACGATGACTAAAGGGTTTGTGGGCAGTGAGGGGCGCTTGCCCGAGCCAGTATGCAGAGTGCACACAACAGCAATTGGGTTCGAAATAGAATTATTTTGTAATTGATCGTCGCTGCCGGTCCGGACGCCGCCCGACATTTGGCTCACAACTGACTTCGCCGCTGGTCGGAACTCGACTGGAGTTGGGGGTGCGCGCACCCCCGTGCCCCACGTCCCGCGACTTCGTGCCTTGGCGCTTCTCCGACGCCGGCCCGAGCGCGTGGCATCGCCGTCGATGCCGGCGTCCGAGAAACCTGCACAAAACCCGTCACAGCCGTGGAAAACACGGGACAGCTTGACTGGCCGCAGCCGCTAACGGATGTTCAGGTTCGCCTACGGATTGAGCGGCGCATCAGGGCGTCCCTTCCGTGTTGGGGATCGCCATGACCAGGACAGGTCAGCAGAGAGCGACCGGCGGCGCGACCGACGAGTCCGCACCAACAAAGACTCGAGCGGGCGATGCCGACAAACTCATCATCTTCATCTCATATTCCAAGTCCGACATGGCCTTTGCGGACAGGCTGGTCGAGGCTCTTGAAGCCAATGGCTTTAGCACCCGCATTGATCGGCGCAGCCTCGAGTACGGCGAGAAATGGCAGGGCATGCTTCGCGACTTCATCGCCGAGGCGGATACCGTCGTCTTTGTCGTCTCGCCCCGCTCCGTGGCCTCCCAATGGTGCAAGTGGGAAGTCGCGCAGGTGGCTGCGCTGTCGAAACGGTTGGTGCCGATCGTCTTGGAGCCGGCACCGCAGGAAGCGCTGCCGCCCGAAATCGCCGATTGGCAATTGATGCCCTTCGAAGCCGACGGCGATTTCAACGCTCAAGTCGCGACCCTGGCGGCAGTCCTCTTAACCGACCGCGATTGGGTGAAGGAGCACACGCGCCTCGCGGGCCTCGCCGCGACATGGGATCGGGAACAGCGCCGTCCCGACGCACTCATCCAAGGCCGGCCGCTGGCCGCCGTCGAGGCATGGAAAAGCAAGCCGCGCAAGTTGAATCTCAAGCCGAGCGCGCTTGTCGAGGCCTTCATCTCCGAAAGTCGCGCCGAGGAGACCCGGCGCACGCGACGCAATACGCGCATTGCTTGGAGCGTCGCCGCCAGCGCTCTTGTTTTGGCGGGCCTGGCTGTTTGGCAAAGCATTGTTGCCGGCCGGGAACGCGACCGTGCCGAGCTTGAACTGGAGAACGCGCGGATTGCGCAGTCACGGTTTCTCTTGGATCGCGCACGGGAGCGTCTCGACAAAAACCCCGAGGTGTCGATGCTGCTCATGCTGGAGGCGCTTCCCGACGAAACTGCGCCGTGGCGCCGCAAATGGCCTGTGATAGATGGCGCCCATACGGCGCTGGATAGGGCTTGGCGGGTGACACCGAGCAGCATGGTCCTCGGGCATGACGGCGCCGTAAACGCCGCCGCATTCAGCCCGGACGCGACGAAGGTCGTGACCGCGTCCGAAGATAGGACGGCGCGCGTGTGGGACGCCGCGACGGGGCGGGAGATAGTTGTCTTCAAAGGGCACTGCCCACCCAGCATAGATTATTGGTTTGGGTGCGCGGTCAACAGCGCCGTGTTCAGTCCAGACGGAGCGAAAGTCGTGACCGCGTCGTTAGATGCAACCGCGCGCGTATGGGACGCCGCGACGGGGCTGGAGGTCGCTGTCCTCAAGGGGCACTGCCCGCCCGGCGTAGATGGGACGTTCGGATGCCATGTCACCAGCGCATTTAGCCCGGACGGAGAGCGGGTCGTGACCGCATCCCAAGACACGACGGCGCGCGTGTGGGACGCCACGACGGGGCGGGAGATCGCCGTTCTCAAAGGCCATGAGGACGCGGTGCTGAGCGCCGCGTTCAGCCCGGAAGGCGAGCGGATCGTGACCGCATCCCAAGACAAGACGGCGCGCTTTTGGGACGCCGCGGCGGGCCGCGAGATCGCCGTCCTTAAGGGGCACGCGGAAAGGGTGGAGGGCGCCGCGTTCAGCCCTGACGGGACGAAGGTCGTGACCGCATCCTTTGACAAGACAGCGCGCGTGTGGGACGCCGCGACGGGGCGGGAGATAGCTGTCATCAAAGGGCACTGCCCCCCCGGCATATTAGCGGCGTTCTGCTGCCATGTCAACAGCGCCGTGTTCAGTCCAGACGGAGCGAAAGTCGTGACCGCGTCGTTAGATGCAACCGCGCGCGTATGGGACG
>JANORU010000289.1:0-1709 GCA_031415475.1 Hyphomicrobium sp. | reverse complement strand
GCGGACGTTGACGGTGAGTTGCCCGTCACCAGGAAGCGCCCCGCGGTTGATGGTGCCAGACAAACATCCCGCCGCCCGAACCAAGCGATGCGGTTGTGCTGAACCCAATCGTAGATCCTGTCGCCAAGCGCTGCCGGTACGACGGCGGCGAGAGACCCAAGCCATCGCCAGGGTGCTGGAAGTGTGCGGGCGGCAGCCCGGACACCCGCCCAACGCGTGTGAGGCACGCCAGCGCTGAGCACCATGAACGTGTCGAATGTCCGGGCGTCGAGACGGTAGTGTCGATAGAGAGCCTGCGGAACCGGCTGCTGGATGGCGGCGAATTGGCTCGCACCCTTGGGATCGCGCGCCAGCATCCACTGCACGCCGCTTGAACACAACACGCAGTGGCCATCGAAAATAACAAGCGGCGCGCTGTCGTCGAACGCCGGCACGGCCGGATCGGCGCGGTAGCTGTAGGGCGCTGGAGATCGATCACTCATGGTCCCACTATACGTCCGTCATTGAGTGACGTGGACAACATGCGTCGCAATTTCGCTGCGGCGACTTATAGAGCGGCGGCGCGACGGAAGCGTTATGCCCGCGAAACGCACAACAATTTTCCGCCACGCGACTCACACGGGATTGCTGCAGGGGCGCGACCGCACGAGGACTGCCGTTGACCGGACTGCCAGACAACGTCGAAGACCTACTCTCCCGCCTGAAGGAGACCTCCAAGTCCGAACTCACTCACGTTCGCCGCTTGGCCGAAGCCATCCGCCATGCCGATACGCAACTGCTTGAGGAAGTGCGCTCGATCACCTTGATGCACGAGGTCCGGCGCGAAGCTATTTTCGGCGAGTTGCAGCACCTCGCCCATCGGCTGTGTGCATTGCCCGTTCGCGACATCGGCCGCGACGGCGTGCGCGAGCCGATGGTGCAGATCGATCAGCCGCAGCCGCCCGTGAGAGAGCCGTTGATCGTCGAACCGGACGCGGAGCCGACGACCGGCGCCGGCGACTGGCGGCAGGCAACCAAGCGCATCGACGAGGAACTCGACGATTTTTTCGACAGAAATGGTGCGAGGCATTAGTGGGGCAGTGGGCAGGACTTGCCGGAGGCAAGTACGATTGGCAGTGGGGCAGTGATGTGTAGGTCGGTGCTTCCCCCGGGCTGAGACCCGGGGGAAGCACCGACAACATTCTTTCTTGCGCTGCGAAAGAGTCGTTGGGCTTCGCGGCCTTGCCGCGCAGCACCAACCTACGGAGTGGAGCAGCCGGCGCGGCCACCACAGCCTCAACGCGGCGGCTTGACGTCCGTCCCGAGGCGGCGGTGAAAAGTGCCGGTCGCGATCTCCCAGACGCGCACGTCCGAACCCATCGATCCGGTGACGGCATACTTGCCGTCGGGGCTGACGTCGACCGTATGGCAGAGATCGCTGAAGGGACCGAAATAGCGTATGAGTTTTCCGCTTGCGATGTCCCACAGAGCGGGCTGGGCTTGGCATGTGATCAGGCCCTTGCCGTCGACGGTGAAGGCGGCGTCGAACACCGAAAACATCGGGTGCACCTTGATCGACTGGATGAACTTTTTCTGCTCCATCTGATAAATTTTGGCCGTTTCGCCGACGAGAATAGACAGCAGCGTCCCATCGCGCGAGAAGGTGAGAACGGGGTTGTCGTGTTCAAGGTTGGCGATCTCGCCGATCTTCTCGCCCGTTTCTAACTTCC
>JANORU010000288.1:0-1944 GCA_031415475.1 Hyphomicrobium sp. | reverse complement strand
CACAATGCTTGACCTATCCGCCGTGAAGTCCCAGCCGCTGACCGACCCGTTCGGCCGGGACGTCACCTATTTGCGCGTCTCGGTGACGGATCGCTGCGACTTCCGCTGTGTCTATTGCATGTCGGAGCACATGACGTTCCTGCCGAAAAAGGATTTGCTGTCGCTCGAGGAATTGGACCGGCTGTGCTCGGCGTTCGTCGCCAATGGCGTCCGGAAGCTGCGCATCACCGGCGGCGAGCCCTTGGTGCGCAAAAACATCCTGTGGCTGTTCAAGGCTCTTTCGCGCCACCTGGACAGCGGGGCGCTTGAAGAGCTGACGCTGACGACCAACGGCAGTCAGCTCGCCAAGTATGCCGCCGATCTCAAGGCCTGTGGTGTCCGCCGCATCAACGTGTCGATCGACACACTCGATCCGGTGAAGTTCAAGGAGATCACACGCTGGGGGGAACTGGCGACTGTCGTCGGCGGCCTCGAAGCAGCCGAGAAAGCCGGCCTTAAGGTCAAGATCAACGCCGTCGCGTTGAAGGGCGTGAATGAAGACGAGATCGAAACCCTCGTCCGCTTCGCGCACGGCCGCGGCGCCGACCTGACGCTGATCGAAACGATGCCGCTCGGCGAAATCGATGGCGACCGGACCGATCAGTATTTGCCGCTGTCGATCGTGCGGGCGCGCCTCATGGACCGCTTCACGCTTGAGGAGAATCCGTACCGCACCGGCGGCCCGGCCCGCTATGTGACGGTCAAGGAAACCGGCGGACGGCTCGGCTTCATCACGCCGATGACCCACAATTTCTGCGAGAGCTGCAATCGCGTGCGCCTGACCTGCACGGGCACGCTCTACATGTGCCTCGGCCAGGATGATGCTGCAGATCTGCGCGCACCACTGCGCGCCTCAAGCGACGACACAGTGCTCGATGCTGCAATCCGCGAGGCCATTGCCAGGAAGCCCAAGGGCCACGATTTCATTATCGACCGGCGGACGAATAAGCCGGCCGTCGCCCGCCATATGAGTGTGACGGGGGGCTAAGTCCCGCGCCGAAGGAGCCCCAATCGAGTGAAATCCGCGCGCGGACCAGGGATTTTCAGATATGCGCGCCTGTCGCGCCGTCAGATCATTACCTTCGCCCTGCTATCTGCAGCTTTTAACGGGCTCGTCACCGCCTCGGTCGGCGCGTGGCTCGGACAGACCTACGCCAAATACCAGGCCCGCAAGCAATCGATCGAAGGCTTGGTCCATCTCGTCTACGAACGGCGCACGCGGGCCGGCATGGTCGCCTCGGCCTTGCGGCGCAATGCCGACACCGACGAAGTGCGCTATCGCAAGCGCGCGTATGACGAAGCCTATGTGTCGTGGAACAAGAACATCATGCAGAACCTGTTCGTCATCCGCGAAGTGACGGGCGAACACATGATCTCATCACTCGAAGGCTATTTCCAGGATGGCCTCGTCGCCGCCATGGCCGATGTCGACCGCTGTTTGACCAAGGCCTACGACGCGCGCCTTAGCAATCTCGATCCGCTGCCCGTGCTTGACGCCTGCCGGATGGCCGACGCGCATCAGTTCGTGCTCGACTGCGGCGCGACCTTCACCAACGAACTCTATAAATTGTCGAAGTTGTCGTTTCTGCCATTCCAGTCCTACGCCACCGAGGGGCGCGAGGTCTCAGAACGGCGGATCAAGGGCTCGTGCGAGAAGCCGCCGAAGCCAGTTGCGACGCCGCCGGTGGTGCCGGCGCCCTCAGCAGCAACGCCCGCCCCTGTATCAACGGCAGCCCCAGCATCGCCGCCACCACAGCCAGTCTCGAAGTCTGCGCCGGAGACGCCGGCCGCAAGTCCAAAATAGCGGCGCGCATGACTTTGGACGACTCATTCAGGTGGTGCTGGATCGTACCACGTTCGGTTGAATGCTCCGTGTTAGGACGTGACTCCGCAGCTTTTTCAACA